>JAHCKB010000363.1 GCA_026125985.1 Bradyrhizobium sp. | reverse complement strand
CGCGCCTCGCGGTCATCTACCTGATGAACCGCAAGCCGGCCCGCGCGCTTGCGATCCTTCAGAAGACGCGCGCCTCCGATCTCGCCCACGAACTGCGCGAGCAGCGGCTGCTGCTCGAAGCGCGCGCGCAGAGCGACGTCGGCCGGCACGACCTCGCGCTCGACATCATCTCCAACATCACCGGTCGTGAAGCGATCCGCCTGCGCTCCGACATCCACTGGGCGTCGCGGCAATGGCGCGAGTCGGCCGAGCAGATCGAGCTCTATTACGGCGACCGCTGGCGCGATTTCAAGCCGCTGAACTCGAATGAGAAGAGCGACATCATCCGCGCCGTGATCGGCTATGCGCTTGCCGAAGACGCCATCGGAATGGCTCGCTTCCGCGAGAAATACGCGCCCTTGATGAGCGGGGAGGCCGATCGCTTCGCATTCGAGACCGCAAGCAAGCCGGCGAGCGGAAACAGCGCCGAGTTCGCCGAGATCGCCAAGATGGCCGCGAGCGTTGACACGCTTGACGGTTTCCTGCGCGAAATGAAGGCCCGCTTCCCCGACATGACCGCGCGCGCTCCGCTGCCGCCGGAGACAATGAAGAACGACCCGGTCTCCACCGGCTCGTTGCCGGAGATCGTCGGGTTGAAGCAGGTCCTGCGGGTCCGCCGGTAGGTACGGCAGGGCGACGCCCGCGCCTCAACCGGCTCTCACCTCGTAGATCCTGATGCTGGAAATGAATGGGTTGCTTTGTGCCATCTTCTCGGCGTCGTCGAGGCTTGCCGCGTTGATCACCGAGAAACCGGTAATCGAGTCCGGCCCGAGCGGAAGCTCTTTCGTGCCGTCCCGGGAGATTTCGCGACCGCTGCCGAAGCCGCCCATGTCGACCGTATGCGGCTTGACTGCCTCGAACCATTTGCCCCAGGCGGCCATGATTTCGGGCGTGGGTTTCTCGAATCCGTAGTGCAACAGGACGAACTTCTTCACGCGCGACTCCCTCTCACTGGACGTTGTGACTTATTCTTCTTCTTCGCAGGCTTGGCTTTCGGCAGGATCGACCCGGCATACCGAAGCGAGCGCCTGATCCAGGATGAGCGCTTTCGTGCGTCGGTCAGCAGTTCCTCGGGTAGCCGCACATATTCGCGCATCGGCCGGCCCTTGATCGGCTCGAACACGCGTTCGCCGAACTCGGCGTTGAAGCGGGCGCGGTCCCTGTCCGACAGCCGCATGACGAAGTCGTCCTGGTGCAGGCCGATGAACAGATTTCCGTTGGCGAAAGCGGCGGGATAACCGAACATCTTGCGGCGGGTGATGCCGTCTCCCGTCGGCACGGACCTGTCGAACAGATCGATCAGCGGCTGCGGTGACTTTGTCCATGCCATCGGAAACCTCTTCCGTCAGTTCGCCGGTGGCGAGAGGCGCGGTCGGTCTGCGAGATCGAAGAGAAGGGGAAGCCTGCGAACGAGCGCGACGGAGCCGCTTACCCTGGCGCGTTTCGCGGCGAGGGCTTTTTCCAGCGGCAGGCTCATTCCGACAATCTGGAGCACCGCGTCGAACGGGGCTTCCAGCATGCCCTTGCATTCTCCAACTCCTTTCCGGATGGCGGTCCCGGTATCGCTTCCTGCGATCGTAAAGCCGGCCGATTTCTTGCCGTGGGTCACGATGAGGCCAACGCTGATGTTCGGCACCGGGGTGCGGCGGGCGATGGCGTCGAGACCGAGCAGGACCCAGTCCGGCTCGAACGTATCGCCTGCCACCGGCGGAAACATGAAGCGGCCGCCCCATCGGATCAGCTCCCGGATGGCGGGCTGAATTTCGCGTCCGATCTCGGTCAGCTCATAAACTTGCGCGTTGACCGGTCGCGGCAACAAGGCTCTGCGCACGACGTTGCATTCGATCAGGGCGGTGAGGCGTGCTGTCAGCAAGGTCGGGCTCATGCCATCGAGATGATCCAGAAGATCGCCAAATCGCTTCGGTCCCAGCAGCAATTCCCTGATGATCAGCAGGGTCCATCGCTCGCCGATGATCTCGGCTGCGCGGGCGAGGGCGCAGAATTGCGGGTAGTGAAGATTGCTCATTCGTCCGAGTTCGAATCCTTCCGCGTCATTTCCGGTAGGCCAGCGCGATCAGCGGGCCGACGACTGCAAACTGCAGGACGGTGAACGCGGTTTCGAGGAGCAGGTAATCCGGCACCGAAATCATTACGTTCTTCGCGGCTACCGCAAGCGTGGTGAACGACCAGGACAACAGGCCTGCGCCGAGGCCATACAGCAGGCCGTCCTTAAGGAAAGAACCGTTGGTGCGCGGGAATACGCGCGGGAACAGCCACGAGAAGATCGCGCCCTGGACGATCATCGATGCCAGTCCGAGGGGGATCACCGGCTCCTCGCGATAGATCCGCAGCGCGTGATACTTCTGCTCGAACAGGACGAGATGCCAGACGAACGCAATCGGAAACGTCGCAATCACATAAGCGGCGAAGCCAAGCCAGAAACTGCGTGCGCCGGCAGGGCGCACGACGTCGGATGTTGCGGTCATCGGCGTCAAACTCCGTGTACTACAGTTTTTATAGTAAAGACTACAAAAAATGGAGTCAATGGGTGGAGGGTCGTCTCTCGCAGAAAACTCGTGCCCGGACGTGATCTGGAGTGACGTGTCAGGCCGCCGCCTTGCGGCCCCTGACGAACAGCGCAAACACCACCGCGAGCGCCGAAGCCACGGTGTACATCGTAAACGCGTTGAGATAGCCGATCATGGTCGCCTGCCGCGCAATTTCCCTGGCGATCCGTGCGAGGCCCTGCACGGTGTCGAAGCTCCATCCGCCCGTCACGCCAGGCATCGCCAGTGCGCGATTATAAGGCGTGATCATCTCGGTCATGCGGCTGTAATTGGCGCCGGTGGTGCGGACGATCTCGGCGATCGACAGCGAGATGAAGAAGCTCGATCCGATGTTGCGCAGCAGGTGAAAGATCGCCGACGCCTCCGCATATTGCTTCGCGTCGAGCGTACCGAAGGCCACCGCCGAGATCGGTACCCAGACGACGCCGACGGCAAAGCCCTGGATGGCGCTGTTGACGATGAGGATCTCCATCGAGACGTTGAGATCGAAAGTCAGCATCCACAACCCCGCCATGGTCTGCAGACCGAATCCGAAGGCCATGCCGATGCGCGGATCGATCCGACCCATGAAACCGGCCGTCATGAAGCCGACCAGCATGCCGGCACCGCGACTTCCGATCACCTGTCCGACCAGCATGTCCGGAAAGCCGGCCTGCTGCTGCAGAAGAGGGGGCAGCAGCACCATCGGGGTGAAATTCAGCATGCCGTAGATCGTCACCAGCGCGAGCCCGATCGCGTAGTTGCGGTCGGAAAGAAGTTTGAGATTCACGAACGGATGGCTGGCGCGCAGGCTGTGCACGAGGAAGATGTAGAAGGCGATGCCTGCGATCAGGCATTCGATGACGATCTCGGTCGATTCGAACCAGTCCTGCCGGACCCCGCGTGCCAGCACGAGCTGGACCGCGGCGAGCGCCGTGGCGAGCGCGATGAATCCGGTCCAGTCGAAACGCACCTTGGCGCCCAGCTTGTCGGCGGGCAGCGTCAGGGCCAGGCCGATGGTGGCGGCAACGCCGATCGGCACCAGCATGTAGAACGACCATCGCCAGCTATGCAGCTCGGCGAGGTAGCCGCCGATCACCGGGCCGAAGGCCGGCGCGACTGCCACCGCCATGCCGAAGATCGACATCACCATCGTGTGCTGCCGGCGAGGGAAGGTACTGAACAGGATCGATTGCGACAACGGCACGACCGGCGCGCCAGCGCCGCCCTGCAGGATGCGCCACAGCACCAGCATCTCCAGCGACTGGGCCATTCCGCAAAGCATCGTCGCGACGGTGAAAAAGGCGATCGACCAGATCATGACCTGCTTGGCGCCGAAGCGCGACACCAGCCAGCCCGTCATTGGCGTCACCACGGCGGTAGCCAGGATGTTGAACGTCATCACCCAGGCGATTTCGTCCTGCGTCGCCGACAGGGCGCCCTGCATCTGTGGCAGGATGGTCGATGTCGTGAGCAAGGCCGTGCCGTAGAGCGAGGAGCCGAGAACGACCGTGGCCAGCGTCAAATAGCGCTGCACGGGCGTCATTGCGCCGGCCGGCTCGTCCGCCTCCAGGGTCACGGAACTCAAGGCATTTCCCCTTGATTGTCGGCGGGATTATAACCTAGCTTACCAATAATAATAACCTAGCTTACTAATCGACGGGCGGAAACCGGCTCCATGCCGAATACCGAGGAATATATTGGCGTCGTGATCTCCGACGTGGCCCGGCTGCTGCGGACGGAGTTTGACCGCCGCGTGCGGCAGCTCGGCATCACCC
>JAHCKB010000362.1 GCA_026125985.1 Bradyrhizobium sp. | reverse complement strand
CGGTGCTGGCCGGCGCGCTGGAGGCGCCGGGATCGCCGCTGCTCGGCAAGGATGCAGGACAGCTCGCCGGCCTTCCCGAAAACGGTGTCAAACTCTCCGCCGATCTGTGGTCGCTCTCGGCCAATGCCGACGGCATGCTCGATTTCACGATTCCGAGCGCCACCATCGCCAATGTGGCGATCGCGGCCGAGCGCGGCCTCGTTCACGTCATCGGTACGACCGGCCTGTCGGCGTCGGACGATGCCGTGATCAAGAGCGTGACCCAGCGCGCCATCGTGGTGAAGTCGGGCAATATGAGCCTCGGCGTGAACCTGCTGGCCGCCCTGGTCAAGCGCGTCGCGCAATCGCTCGACCAGAGCTTCGATATCGAGATCGTCGAGATGCATCACAGCGCCAAGATCGATGCGCCGTCAGGCACCGCGCTGATGCTCGGCGAAGCCGCCGCACAAGGCCGCGGCATCAAGCTTTCGGAACATTCGGCGCGTGGCCGCGACGGTCATACCGGCGCGCGGCGGCCGGGCGATATCGGCTTTGCCTCGCTGCGCGGCGGAACGGCTGCGGGCGATCACAGCGTGATCTTCGCCGGCCCCTCCGAGCGCCTGACGCTGTCGCATCACGCGGAAGATCGCATGATCTTTGCCCACGGGGCGGTGAAGGCCGCGTTGTGGGCGCATGGCAAGAAGCCCGGCTTCTACACCATGGCCGACGTTCTCGGGCTTGCCGACTGAGCATGATCCGGAAAACTGTGAAGCGGCTTTCCGAACGGGTCATGCGCCAACAATAGAGTTCAACGAATCGAAACGGACAACAGAATGAGCGACCGACTTCTTGTGCTCGTGCGTCACGGCCAGAGCGAGTGGAACCTGAAGAACCTGTTCACCGGCTGGAAGGATCCTGATCTCACCGAGCAGGGCATCGCGGAAGCCAGGTCCGCGGGACGCAAGCTGAAGGAGCAGGGACTGTCGTTCGATCTCGCCTTCACCTCGGCGCTGACGCGCGCCCAGCACACGTTGAAGCTGATGCTGGCGGAGATCGGCCAGCCGGACTTGTCGACGACGAGGAACCTGGCCTTGAACGAGCGCGACTACGGCGATCTCTCGGGGCTGAACAAGGACGACGCCCGCAAGAAATGGGGCGAGGAGCAGGTCTTGATCTGGCGCCGCTCCTACGACGTGCCGCCGCCCGGCGGGGAGAGCCTGAAGGACACGCTGGCGCGGGCGTTGCCCTATTACGTGCAGGAGATCCTGCCTTGCGTGCTGCGCGGTCAGCGCGTGCTGGTCGCCGCCCACGGCAATTCGCTGCGCGCACTGATCATGGTGCTGGAGAAGCTGACGCCGGAGCAGATCCTCAAGCGCGAGCTCGCCACCGGCGTTCCGATCATCTACCGGCTCAACGCGGATTCGACGGTGGCGACCAAGCTCGATCTCGCGGCGTGATCTGCAGCGTCGGTCAGATAGCCTGGTCGAAAACAATCGGCATTCTCAGGGAATTCCAGGCGCTCGCAGGTGATTCAGTTTCGTCATGGCCGGGCTCGTCCCGGCCATCCACGTCTTTGTTGCCGCACGAAGAAGACGTAGATGCCCGGGACAAGCCCGGGCATTACGGAGAGGCTCTCGTCGAGTCCGGTCCACGCTACTTTGCATGGGGTTGTTTTCGCGATTTTGCGTTCAAGCGCCTCAGGGCACCTGACGTGCTTTCAAACGACGGTCAGTGAACGCCGATCTGTCCCGCTTCCCAGCCGAGCATCGCCTGCTTGCGGGTAATGCCCCAGTGATAGCCGGTCAGCGCGCCGCTCTTGCCGAGCGCGCGGTGGCACGGCACCACGAATGACAGTGGATTGCGGCCGACCGCCGCGCCCACGGCGCGCGAAGCCTTCGGGCTTTTGATCTTGCTGGCGATGTCGGAATAGGAGACCGCGCGGCCCATCGGAATTTTCAGCAGCGTCTCCCACACCCGCACCTCGAAATCGGTGCCGATCAGCACCACGCGCAGCGGCTGGTCCGGCCGCCACTGTTTCGTGTCGAAGACGCGGGCCGCAAGCCCTGCGGTGCCTTCGGTGTCTTCCACATAGGTCGCGTTGGGCCAGCGCCGGGTCATGTCGGCAAAGGCGGCCTTCTCCTCGCCGGGATCGGCAAAGGCAAGTCCCGACAACCCGCGGTCGGTGGCGATCACGATGGCGGTGCCGAACGGCGATGGGTGAAAGCCGTAGCGCAGCGTCAGTCCCGCGCCGCCGTTCTTCCATTCGCCCGGCGACATCGCCTCGTGCGTCACGAAGAGATCATGCAGCCGGCCCGGCCCTGACAGGCCGGAGTCGAGCGCCGCATCGAGCACGCTGGCGGAGTCGCGCAGCAGGCTCTTGGCATGGTCGAGGGTCAGCGCCTGCATGAAGGCTTTCGGCGTCAGCCCGGCCCAGCGGCGGAACAGGTGATGCAGTTCGTCCGGCGTGACGCCGGCGGCATCCGCCATCGCCTCGATGGTCGGCTGCGTGCGCCACTGCTCGCTGATGAAGGCGATCGCGCGCCGCACCGAGTCGTAATCGCGCAGTGCCGCGGTGTTCTGGGGGCCCGGCTTGGCCAGGCGCTGGTCGTGTATGGCGAGGGTCATCATGCGGTTCGATTTAGCGGGCATGCGACCCTCCGGCCACCCGATTCCCGACGGCCTTCATGTCAGGGGATTGTAGGTCGGGCCGCGTTTGGCGGCGTTCAGGGCCGCCATCAAGGCTTTGGCGAAACTTGCCTTTTCCTCGGGCCCCAGAAAGCTTGCGATGGTCAGCCTGCGGCCGCGGGCGACCAGATAGAGCCGCTCGATGCCGAATTCCGGGTCCGACTTCTGGTCGAGCCGCACCCAGAGCGGGTTGAACGCCCATTCCATGACATCGCCGCGATGGCTGGTCCGACGCACCCGCAGTTCGGAGGGCGTGACCCGGATTTCCTCATACGCCCTGGCGGTGCGGAAATTGACCCGGAATGCCCACCAGATCGCGAGCACGTCGAGGCCGAAGAAGCCGAACACCGGCCAGGCCCCCATCAGCAGGAAGGCGATGCCGGCGACGAAGCTGACCACGCAGACAAAGCCCATCAGCACCAGGAAGCCGGTACGGTTGAGCGAGCGGTGCGGCGTCAGCAGCGCGGAGAACAATTCCGGCTGTGGAAGTTCAGGTTCAAATGCGTTGCTGCCGTCGGCCATGGGCTGCCACTATACCCCGATCATGGCCAAAATCATCCGCAAGGCGAAACCAAGGGCAAGGCCGTCAAAGCCCGCTGCCAGGACGGCCGTGAAAGCCGCCAGATCGAAGCCAGCGAAAAAAGCTTTCAGGCCCAAACCCTGGGCCGCGGCGGAGGTGTACGAGGCCTTCAGCCGGTTCCGCAAGGCTAATCCCGAGCCCAGAGGCGAGCTGGAGCATCTCAATCCCTACACGCTGCTGGTGGCTGTGGTGCTGTCGGCACAGGCAACCGACGCCGGCGTCAACAAGGCGACGCGGGCGTTGTTCGCCGTGGCGGACACCCCGCAGAAGATGCTCGATCTGGGTGAGGAGAAGCTGCGCGACTACATCAAGACCATCGGTCTCTACCGCAACAAGGCGAAGAACGTCATCGCCCTGTCGGAGAAGCTGATCCGCGACTTCGGCGCCGACGTGCCGCGTACCCGCTCCGAGATCGAGTCACTGCCGGGCGCCGGCCGCAAGACGGCGAATGTCGTGCTCAACATGGCCTTCGGCGAGCATACGATGGCGGTGGATACGCATGTCTTCCGCGTCGGCAATCGCACCGGGCTTGCGCCCGGGAAGACGCCGCTGGAAGTCGAGCTGGGTCTGGAGAAGGTGATTCCGTCCGAATTCATGCTGCACGCCCATCACTGGCTGATCCTGCACGGCCGCTACACCTGCCTCGCCCGTAGCCCGCGTTGCGAGACATGCCTGATCAACGACCTCTGCCGCTGGCCGGAAAAGACGGTGTGATTCTTCACCTCGCCCCGCCCTTGCGGGGAGAGGGAGGGTCATGCGACCGGCACGCCCGTCTTCCGCGCCGGCTCGATCAGCTCGGGCCGCGAGCCCGAGAGGCGCTTGTGCATGTGGACCATGAAGGCCATGCCGAACAGCGGCGTCGCGAGGTTGACGATCGGGATCGACACGAACGCCGCGATGAACAGTCCTGCCGTGAACACCGTGGCCGCATGATGCTTGCGCATGGCCCGGGCTTCTGCCGGCGGACGGAAGCGCATGGCCGCCAGCTGGAAGTACTCGCGGCCGAGCAGCCAGGCGGTCGCAATGAAGAAGATCAGGAAGCCGGCTCCCAGGAACAGCACAAAGGGCAGCGCGATTACATAGACCAGCAGGGTCAGCAGCGCCGTCCTGATGCCGTCGG
>JAHCKB010000361.1 GCA_026125985.1 Bradyrhizobium sp. | reverse complement strand
TTGCCGAAACGCTTGCCGTGTTCGACTGGACGGTGTTCCTCCGGCCTTTCCGCGAGAACCTGCCCGAGTGGCTTGCCACGGCGCAGGGGCTCAGCCTCGTGCCGACCGAGTACAAGCTCACCGTGGCCTTCGTGATCCTCGTGATCGTGCTGCTCGTCCGGCCCACCGGCATCTTCAAGGGGCTCTCGACATGACCCGTCGCGTCCTCATCGCCTATCTGGCGCTCGCCGTCCTCATCGTCATCATCGGCATGACGCGCGGCGTCTCGACGGCGCTGCTGCTGACCGCCATCTCCTCGATCTACGCGCTGGTGGCGCTCGGCCTCAACATCCAGTTCGGCTATGGCGGACTGTTCAACCTCGCAATCATGGGCCTGCTGATGATCGGCGGCATGACGGTCAGTTCGATTTCGATGCCCATCAACTGGGCGTTCTGGAATTCGGACGGGCCGATGCTGCTGGGTCGCGCCATTCTCGCGGCGGGAGCCGGCGTGCTGCTCATCCTGGGGGTGCGCAACCTCTGGCGCATCGGCATTCCGCGCGGCGTCGTCACCTGGCTCACCGTGCTCGCCTGGGTGGCCGGCTACGTGCTCTATCGCACGCAGATCGACCCGGCTGCGTCCTACATCGAGACGCAGGTGCAGGGCGGCTGGGTGGGCGGCCTCGGGCTGCCGGTCTATGTCGGCTACGCTGTCGCCGGCGCCCTCGCGGGCCTCGCGGCCTGGGTCATCGGCAAGATCTCGCTCGGCCTGCGCAGCGACTATCTCGCCATCGCCACCATCGGCATGAGCGAAATCATCCGCGCCTTCGTCAAGAACATGGACTGGCTGACGCGCGGCACGCTCACGGTCACGCCCATCCCCTGGCCGGTCCCGCTGCCGGGCGCCTACCAGGACGGCGGCGTCGATATCCCGACCTCCTTCGTGTACGGGCAGGGCGGCTTCGTGCTGGTCACGCTCGCCATCCTCATCGTTGCGGTGCTGCTCGTCGAACGCGCCTATGCCGGTCCCTGGGGCCGCATGATGCGCGCCGTGCGCGACAACCACATCGCCGCCAGTTCGATGGGCAAGGACGTCAAGGCGCGGCAGATCGAGATCTTCGTGTTCGGCGCCGTGCTGATGGGCATCGGCGGTGCGCTGCTGAGCTCGTTCAACCAGCTCTTTGATCCCGGCGGGTACATCCCGATCAACCACACCTTCCTCATTTGGGTGATGGTGATCGTGGGCGGCATGGGCAACAGCTATGGCGCCGTGCTCGGCGGCTTCCTCGTCTATCTGATGTGGGCCATGTCGGAGCCGGTGAGCGCGGCCATCTTCGCGCAGGTCTCGCGCGGCACCGTGGCGCTGGGCTGGGGACCGATCCCCGAGATCGACGCCCGCGCTGCGCAGATGCGCGTGTTCGTCCTCGGCCTCGTCATCTGGCTGTCGCTGCGCTTTGCGCCCAAGGGGCTGCTCCCGGAAGTGATCCGGCGGCACGTCTAGGGCGGGGCCCTGTCGGGCCGCACCGGTGCCGACAGCCAAGCCGCAAAAACAAAAGGCCCGGGGCGAACCCCGGGCCTTCGCATTTGCAGAAGCTGCTGCTTACGAGAGCGGGCCGACTTCGGCGAAGGCGCCGTCCTTGACGGTCATCTCGACCACCGAACCGGCCACGTCGCCGGCGGCGTCGAACTCGATCGGGCCCGAGGCGCCCTGGTAATCGATGTCGGTGCCGGCCTTGATCAGCTCGACGGCCTTGCTCCACTCGCCCGGCAGGATCACTTCGCCCGGGGCGTTGGCGACGTCGCGCAGCGCCTGGCTCAGGCCTTCCTTGGCGCCGCCATTCTTCTCGAGCGCCAGGGCGATCAGGAAGAGCGCGTCATAGGACTGCTGCTGGAAGGTCGAACCGGTCGTCATCCCACCCGCTGCGGCGGCGGCCGCGAACGCGTCCGGGCCAGCGCCGGTCGGCTCGGACGGACGCATCGCGGTCATGCCGTCGAGCGCCCCGGCCGGGAAGCCTTCGAGCAGGACGTTGTCGACCATGCCGTCGGCGCCGAAATAGGCCGAGAAGTCGCCCGACTCGATGGCCTGCTGCAGCACGGTCTTGCCCGAGCCATTGGCATAGGCGAGGACCAGGAGGTTCTGCGTGCCGGTGGCCGCGATCTGGCCGAGCTCGGCGCGGTATTCGGCCTTGCCTTCTTCATGCGCGACATTGGCGGTGATGGTGCCACCGGCCGCGGTGTAGGCAGCGGCGAAATTGTCGGAGAGACCCTTGCCGTAGTCGTTGTTGACGTAGGTGATGCCCAGTTCCTTGACGCCGCGGGCGACCAGCGCCTTGGCGAACACTTCGGAGTTGTAGGCGTCCGACGGCGAGGTGCGGAACACGAGGTCCTTATCCTCAAGCGTGGTGATCGTGGCCGCCGTACCCGACGGGGAGATCATCAGCACGCCGTTCGGGATCGCGACGTTGTTGGCCGCGGCGATGGTCACGCCCGAGCACATGGCGCCGACGATGGCGACGGCCCCGTCATTGATGAGCTGGGTGGCTGCAGCGGTGGCCATGTCGGCGGTGACGCAGTTGTCGTCGCCGGTCTGCGTCACGACGTTGCCGCCGAGCAGGCCGCCCTGGTCGTTGATGTTCTTGGCCGCGAGGTTGGCCGATTCCGCCATCGGCGGGGAAAGCGTATCGAGCGGACCGGTGAAGCCGAGCAGGATGCCGATCTTGGTGTCCGCGGCGAGCGCCGAGGCGCTGGTCGCGAGCAGCAGCGCGGCGGCCAGGCTCGCGGTCTTGTTGAGTTTGGTCATGATGTCCCTCTGCGAAATTGCCCGTCTCCGGCACCCTTCATGGGCATCTTCGAGGCGGGCAATAAAGTGGCGGGAGCGCCGGAAAGGCCCTCCACTGAAGCGATATTGCACAAAGCCTGCACGCGAGTCATCCCGATTTGATCGAATGGTCAATGCTGGCGAGCCCCGGCAGAATCCCCTAGGGTCCGCCCCCATGCGGTGGATTCTTCTCTCTGCGACAGTGCTTTGGGCGATGCTGGCGGGTCCCCTCGCGGCGCAGGAAACGCCGCCCGATGCCAGCCAGGCCTCGTCGCAGGAGCCGGCGGCGCCCGCCCCCTGCGGCGGCGAAACCATCACCATTGCCCGCATGCAGTGGCCCTCGGCCGAGCTGCTGGCGGAAATCCATGCGCGGTTGATCCGCCAGAATTTCGGCTGCACCGTCGAGGTCGTGCCCGGCGATCTCGCCGCGACCGCCTCGTCCATGGGCGTCAACGGCCAGCCGGCCGTCGCCCCCGAACTATGGATCACGCGCGTGGCCGACATCTGGAACGCCGCGCTCAAGAGCCAGGAGGTGCGGCAGGCGGGGACAACTTATGCCGACCCGGTGTTCGAAGGCTGGTTCGTGCCCGCTTACGAAGCCGAGGCGCATCCCGACGTCACCACCATCGAAGGGCTCAAGGCCCGCGCTGCCGACTTCGCCGTCAACGGCCGTCCACGCTTCGTCTCATGTCCGCCCGACTGGGGCTGTGCCGTGGTCAACCGCAACCTGCTCCGCGCGCACGGCATGGACGGCATGTTCGATATTGTCGAGCCGGCCAACCGGTTCGAGCTCGACGCGCTCATTGCCGAGGCCATGAGCCGCAAGGAGCCGCTGCTGTTTTACTACTGGCAGCCCAACGCCATCCTCGCGCAGTTCGGCTTCAGCCCGATCGATCTGGGGCCCTACAACAAGGACAATTTCCTCTGCCTGGGCCGCGTCGCCTGCGCCAATCCGCTGCCCTCCGGCTTTGCCGCCGATCCCGTGGTGGTCGCGCTGGCACAGTGGGTCTATCTCGAGGCGCCGGACGTTGCCGCCTACTTTCAGCGGGCCCACCTGCCTTTCGCCGAAATGAACACGCTGCTGCAGAACCTCAACGAGCCGGGCGCGACCGTCGAGGCGGTGGCCGATGCGTTCGTCGCCGCCCGCGGCGAGGTCTGGCAGGCCTGGCTGGGGCAGGGGCCGTAGGCGCCGCCGTCATCCTCCCGTGACCACCAAATGATAGTGCGTCCACCGCCCGGCGGCGTTAGTCGCTCGCTGCCCGCACCCAGGATTCATCGTGAAAGTTCAGATCCTCGTCGGCGACCAGATCGTCGCCACGCAACTGATCAGCATCGAGTCGTTGCCCACCCAGCCGCCGATGCGGGATATCAAGCGGCTGGCGCTGCAGCGGGCGCTCGAGGACCGCACCATTACCATCAGCCAGTCGCTGGTCGCCGGATTCCGGCTGTTCGACGTGCTGGGGGAGCCCATTCCCGACGATGGGTCGTGATCTCGGATTGCCCATAAGTCTGACTTTCCGCTCTGTTGCCTCTTGATTGAGCACGCGTCTATAACCGTCCCGGGAAAAGCCTC
>JAHCKB010000360.1 GCA_026125985.1 Bradyrhizobium sp. | reverse complement strand
ACATCAGGAGCCGCAGTGGCCGGCGAACGTGCCACCGACGCGGCGCTCGGCGCGGTTTCCGGTGCCATCGTGCTCGGTCCGATCGGCGCCGTTGCCGGCGCATTCATCGGCTACACGGCCGGCCCGTCGATGTCGCGTGCCTGGGGTGTGCGCGGCAGCTCTTCTGCGCGCCAGCCACGGCGACGGGCTGCGAGCAACGACGCGCGGCCGTTCCGCGAGAGCCGGGCCGCCATGCGCGACCCCGCCCCCGTTTCCGCCGCGGCCCCCGCACCGAAACCGGCCCTGAAGTCGCCGCCGGTACAGCCGCTGGAATAGCTGCGCTCAGCGCGCCGTCTGCTGCGGATAGACCAGCGATTGATCGTCGATCGCTTCGGCCGGAAGCTGGCTGCTGTCGGCTGCATGCTGCAATTCCTGCACGCTCGGCATCATGGCCTTTCTGGCAGTGTCGTTGCCCGAGATCGAATGCGACCGCAATACGGTGGTCGCGGCAAACAACGCAACGGCTGCAAATCCCATTCCTATCAAACGCATCATGGCAAATCTCCTGGAATAAAATCCCCCTGTCTGGTCGCAAGCGCCAAGCTAGGACGTGAGACGGATTCGCCTTGTGAACTTCACCACATCTCGCAGTGATGTGAAGCAGACGCCCGGGGGCTGGTCACACCCGACCGCCGCCCATAGACTGCCCCGCCCAAATGACCCGTCGCTTGCTTCTGCTCACACTCGCGATAGCCCTGCCTTCCATAGCTTCGGCCGGTGTGCCGGAAACCGTCTATCTGGCAAGCGCCGATGGCCGGACCGAAATCGTCGGCTATCTCTTCAAGCCGGCGTCGAGCGGACAGCATCCGGCGATCGTGCTGCTGCACGGCCGCGGTGGCCCCTATTCCGCCAACGTCAATGCGAGTTGCACGCAGGTCGGCCGGTCGAACAAGTCGCCCTGTAACGCCGCAACCCTGTCGAAGCGTCACCGGATGTGGGGCGAGTACTGGGCCTCGCGCGGCCATCTTGCACTGCTCATCGACAGCTTCGGGCCGCGTGGCAAGGCGCACGGGTTCGGCCGCTTCACCCATGGCGATGCCATTCGTGACGATGTCAACGAGAAGACAGTTCGGCCGCTCGATGCCGAGGGCGCGCTCGCCTGGTTACGCAAGCGCGGCGATGTCGCTGCCGACGACATCTTCCTGCAAGGCTGGTCCAACGGCGGCAGCACAGCGCTCAACGTGCTCCACCGGCAGGGAACGCAGCACCCGGGTTTCCGCGCCGCGCTGGTATTCTATCCCGGCTGCGGGCCAAAAGCGCTGCTCGCCCCCGTCCTCGCGACGGCGGTGCCGGTCACGATCTTCCTCGCTTCGGAGGATGAGGAAGTCTCGCCGGCCAACTGTCAGCGCTTTGCGGAACGGTCGCGCATGGCCGGCAGCCCGATCGAAATTGCGCTCTACCCCGGAGCGACGCATGGCTTCGACGATCCCGGAGCGAAGCGGCAATCCCGGCCACCCAACCGCAGCGCGAGCACCGACGCCTTTCGGCGGGCCATCGAGATCGTTCAGGCGCATCGCGCCCGGTGAACGCAGCCGCCCTCCGTCACAACAGCTTCGCTCGCACGAACAGCGTGCGCAATGCATCGGTCGCCTGCTCGGTCAACATCCCGTTCGCCGCGGCGCGCTGCAGCGCCAGCAGCGCCTCCTCGTGCAATGCGCGGAATTCCATCCACTCGATCGCGTTCAGGCTGGTAATGAACCGAAAGGCCTGACCGACCGTGCCGATCGAAACGCTTTGGCCATTGAGCCTGATGCGAAACGTTGTCCGCAGCGGCGTTTCCGACGCCGAGACATCGCTCGGCCCGGGATCCGTCGAGATCATGACGGCGGCGGCGATCGCCGCGATGCCGTGATGGAGTCCGTGAGGTTCGGAACCACGACCAGCCGCGTGACCTCGCCATCGCGATAGGCCTTCAGGAATCGCTCGTAGTTGCGGATGGACACGCAACCATTGGATTCGCCGTTGGGGCCAAGCAGGTAGCTGTGCGCAAGCAGCCCGGTCCGGCCCAGCGTGGATCCGCTGTCGACCGGGATGAGACGAAGGGCGCGTACGCCGTGAAACAGCTTTTCGCGCGGTCTGAGCTCATAGGTGCCGGGCGGAGTGACGCCGACATTGCGTTCGGCGACGCTGTCGACCTTGTCCATGCGGCCGCCAAGCCCGGAATGAGCTTCGAGCTTGACCCCGTCGGGCAGAAAAACCGCCTGCGCGGAGATGTCGTAGACCGCCGTGAAGCTGTCATAACCGAGCGACGCGAGGTCCGGACCGGAACGGAACAGCCCCTCGCCCGAGGTCAGCGAAGCGAGTGCCGTGCGGCCCGGGAAAAGGTCGGAGAGCTTCTGCAGCAGGCTGCGCTGGTCGCCTTGCGCGGCGGCGTCGGCAGGCATCGCCGCACGGCTGGCGGCCTCAATCCGCGCATCGGAAGGACGCGGGCGCGGCAACGGCACTGAGACAGCGGCGGCAGGGGGCGCCGCCTCGTCGGCCGCGGCTTGCCAGTCCTGCGATTGCATCTGGCGCGCGAGCTGCTCCCGCGCCTGCAGGACACGAACGTCCTCCACCGTTTTGGCCGCGCGATCGAGCGCCGGCGTGGAGAAGGTGCGAGCAAGCGATTGCGGCGCAGCAGGCACAAAACGATCGTCAAAGCTCGGGATCGCCGAGGCGCGCGACGGGGATGCGTTGGCCGAAAACAGTCCGGCATCACCCGGGCCGGTAACCCAGGCGGCGACCGCGGCACTGAAGCCGCAGGCAACCAGCACCAGCGCCACCGTCCACGACGACGATACACGCCGCTGCGGCCATGGCCGGTCAGCCCTCATCCTGACTTGACCCATCCGGTCCCCGAACACCCAAAACCCTCGACCGCGCCCATTCTGCGAGGGATTCGTGGAATTTCCCCGGCCATATGTGTCCGAGACTACGGCATATTCGAGACCGCGCCGGCCCTGTCGAAGGCCATCCGGGTTTTTCCGGATAGAGCAGTCATTTGCCATTCATGGGCAAACCGATAAGAGCAATGCCGCGCCGGGGTGAACGGCTTGAGTAGCCGCAAATTCCGTTATCCAATGCGCACCACTGGCTCGATTTAGGGAGACTGCTCACATGAAGCGGATTTTTGTTGCAACTGTTATTGCCACCTTCGCTCTCGGCTCCGCCGCGATGGCGCAAACCTGCGAGGTCAAGGCGGTCGGCAAGGACGGCAAGGCCCTGTCCGGCGCGGCCAAGACGTCGTTCGTGAAGAAGTGCAAGGAAGACACCTGCGAGGCCAAGGCGGTCGGCTCCGACGGCAAGAAGCTGTCGGGCGCCGCCAAGACCTCTTTCATGAAGAAGTGCGAGGAAGGTGCGTGATCAGTCGCGCTTGAAGCGATAGTCGAACCGGTCGCCGTCGGCCTTCAACAGGCCGACGGTCGGTCGCGGAAAATGCACCGGCAGGATCAGCGTGTCGGTGTCGGCGACCTCGGCAAAGAATTTTCTCCGCGAAAGCGCCGCCTCCTTGGGATCCCAGTCCGGACGAACCGACCAGTCGGGCTCCCGGCACTGGATGGCGTGGTGCATGAGGTCGCCCGCCACGACGGCGCGCTGCCCCCGCGAAAATATGTTGACGCAACAATGGCAGGGCGAGTGACCCGGGGTCGGCGTCAGCGTCACGAGATCGTCCAGCGCGTAGTCGTCGTCCACCATTACCGCCTGACCTGCCTCCACGATCGGCAGGCAATTGTCGCGGAATACCTTGCCCGGCGGATTGCTGCCCTTGGCATATTCGGCTTCCCACACCGCATATTCGCGCTTGTGGAAGATGTATTTCGCATTCGGGAAAGTCGGCACCCAGCGCCCGTCGCGCAGCGTCGTATTCCAGCCGGTGTGGTCGATATGCAGGTGGGTACAGAACACGTAGTCGATCTGCTCGAAGCTGACGCCGAGCGCGAATAGTTCCTTGCGCCAGCGCTCCTTGCCGGGAAAATCGAACGGCGGCGGGTGATCCTTGTTCTCGCCGGTGCAGGTGTCGACCAGAATGGTGTAGCGGGGTGTGCGCACCACGAAGGTCTGGTAGGTGATCACCATCTGCCCCGAGGCGGCGTCGAACACCTCCGGCTCCATCGTCTTCAGGTGTTGCTTGAAGACGGCATCATCATAGGCAATGAAGAAATCCTGCGGCCGCCGCCATGGCCCTTCCCGCTCGATGACCGCATCGATGGTGACGTCGCCTATTCTTATCTGTTTCATGGCGCGTTCGCTCCCCTGTTTTCCGAAGCGATTTTCAATGAAGCAGATCAGCTGCGCAAGCCCGGGGCTTCCTGCCCGGTGCGCGCGACATATTCGGTGTAGCCGCCGCCGTACTGGTGGACGCCCTCCGGCGTCAGCTCCAGCACGCGAT
>JAHCKB010000036.1 GCA_026125985.1 Bradyrhizobium sp. | reverse complement strand
CGGTGCTGCTGGTCGGCGGCGATCCCGGCCTCGGCAAGTCGACGCTGCTGACGCAGGCGACCGCCATGCTGGCGCGCGCCGGCCATCGCGCGGTCTATATCTCCGGCGAAGAAGCCATCGCCCAGGTGCGGTTGCGCGCCGAACGGCTGGGGCTGGCGGACGCGCCAGTGCAGCTCGCCGCCGAGACTTCGGTTGAAGACATCGTCTCAACCCTTTCCGAAGGCGCGGTCCCCCGCCTGATCGTGATCGACTCGATCCAGACCATGTGGACCGACACGGTGGAGTCGGCGCCGGGCACGGTGACCCAGGTCCGCGCCTCCGCACAGGCGCTGATACGTTTCGCCAAGAAGACCGGCGCGGCCATCATCCTGGTCGGTCACGTCACCAAGGATGGCCAGATCGCCGGCCCCCGCGTGGTCGAGCACATGGTGGACGCCGTACTCTCGTTCGAGGGCGAAGGCTCGCAGCAGTTCCGCATCCTGCGCTCGGTCAAGAATCGTTTCGGCCCGACGGACGAGATCGGCGTGTTCGAGATGACGGGGCTCGGCCTGCGCGAGGTGACCAACCCTTCCGAACTGTTCCTGTCCGAGCGCGACCTCGGCACACCAGGCACCGCCGTGTTTGCCGGCATCGAGGGCACCCGCCCGGTGCTGGTCGAATTGCAGGCCTTGGTGGCCCCGACCTCGCTCGGTACCCCCCGCCGCGCCGTGGTGGGCTGGGACCCGAGCCGGCTGTCCATGGTGCTGGCGGTGCTGGAGGCCCATTGCGGCGTCAAGCTGTCCGGCCATGACGTGTACCTGAACGTCGCCGGTGGCCTTCGCATCCACGAGCCTGCCGCCGACCTTGCGGCTGCGGCCGCGCTGGTGTCCTCGCTGGTCAACGCCCAGCTGCCGACCGATGCAGTCTATTTCGGCGAGATTTCGCTCTCCGGCGTGGTCCGCCCGGTCGCCCAGACCGCTGCCCGGCTGAAGGAGGCGGCCAAACTCGGCTTCGGCCGCGCCGTGCTGCCGGAATCCGCCCGCGGCGAGGTGGGCGGCGATGCCGGTCTCACGCTCAACCCGATCGGCGGTCTCACCACGCTGGTTGCCGAAATCGCCGCGCGCGGCACGCTGCGGGGCAATCGCGAGGGTTCCGGGGATGCGACGGCGGTTGAGAAAAATGCCACACCTGCCCGATTCCGTAGGGAAAACGGCTGAAGCGGCGTGACGCGACCTGCGTGCGCCGCTATACCAGCCGCGAAAAGGCGGGCGGGATGGCGCGACATCCAGCCTTGCGGGTTGCGCCGGTTCTCCCTCAGGTAGGACGGCACCGACGCTTCCGATTCGGATGCCACGACTTACGAGCGGACCTGACCAGCCGATGCCGATCCCCTACCTCGATATCGTCCTGCTCGGCGTCATGCTGATCTCGGGGCTCCTGGCCCTCGTCCGCGGCTTCATGCGCGAGATCCTGTCGATCGCCGCTTGGGGTGCGGCGGCGCTGGTGACGCTCTACAGCTACGCCAAGCTGCTGCCATGGGCCAAACAGCAGATCGCGAGCGACACGATTGCGCTGGTCGCCGTGGTCGCTGGTACGTTCCTCATCACCCTCATCGTCGTTTCCGTCATCACGGTGCGAATCTCCGACATGATCCTGGACTCACGGATCGGGGCGCTGGACCGCACGCTGGGCTTCCTGTTCGGGCTCGCCCGGGGCCTCCTGATCGTGGTCGTGGCCTATGAGTTCTTCATCTGGCTGGTACCCGAAAAGCAGCGGCCCGACTGGGTCCAGCAGGCGAAGTCCCGGGCCGTGCTGGATGCCTCCGGGGAATGGCTGAAGAGCCTCTTGCCCGACGACCCCGAGAACACCATCTTAAAGAAATTCAAGAAGAATAAGCCCGAGGATGACCAGACTGACGCCGACCCGGCGCAGCCGGGTTCCGGCGCCGATGGCTATAACAAATCTTCCCGCGACAGCCTTAAAAAGCTGATCGAAAAGCCTGCAGCCCGTTAACCCTGGGATGATAGAGAGAGGCGCGATGGACGAGATGCAAGACCCTTCCGATCCCGCCGACCAACCCGGAGCGGGCATCGAGCTGCAGGACGATCTCGAAGGCGACACGCTGCGTGAAGAATGCGGCGTGTTTGGCGTTTATGGCCACCCCGAAGCCGCCGCCATCACCGCGCTCGGGCTGCACGCACTCCAGCATCGCGGCCAGGAGGCCGCCGGCATCGTCTCCTACGACGGCAGCCGCTTCCACTCGGAGCGTCGCCTCGGCCTTGTCGGCGACACCTTCTCCAAACGCGAGGTGATCGAGCGCCTGCCCGGCAACGTGGCGGTCGGCCATGTCCGCTACTCCACGACCGGCGCCACCATCCTGCGCAATGTGCAGCCGCTGTTCGCCGAGCTCAATGCCGGCGGCTTCGCAGTCGGCCACAACGGCAACCTCACCAATGGCCTGTCGCTGCGGCGCGAGCTCGTGCGCGACGGCGCCATGATGCAGTCAACCACCGACACCGAGGTGATCCTGCACCTGGTGGCGCGCTCCAAGCGCCCTCATTTCATCGACCGCTTCATCGAGGCGCTGCGGGCGCTGGAAGGCGCCTACTCGCTGGTCGCCCTCACCAACAAGAAGCTGATCGGCGCCCGCGATCCCCTCGGCATCCGGCCGCTGGTGCTCGGCGACCTCGACGGCTGCCCGATCCTCACCTCCGAGACCTGCGCGCTCGACATGATCGGCGCCAAATATGTCCGCGATATCGATCCGGGCGAGATCATCGTGTTCGACGAGAGCGGCGCACACAGCCACAGGCCTTTTCCGCCGAAGCCGCCGCGTCCCTGCATCTTCGAATACATCTACTTCTCGCGGCCCGATTCCATCGTCGGCGGTCGCTCGGTCTATGACGTTCGCAAGGCCTTCGGCGCACAGCTTGCTCAGGAAAGCCATGTCGACATCGACGTGGTGGTGCCGGTACCGGACTCCGGCGTGCCGGCCGCGCTCGGCTACAGCCAGCATTCCGGCGTACCGTTCGAGCTCGGCATCATCCGCAATCACTATGTCGGCCGCACCTTCATCCAGCCGACCCAGAGCGGCCGCGAGATCGGCGTGCGCATGAAGCATTCCGCCAATCGCATTGCCATCGAGGGCAAGCGCATCCTGCTGATCGACGACTCGCTGGTACGCGGCACCACCTCGAAAAAGATCGTGCGCATGATGCGCGACGCCGGCGCGCGCGAGGTGCACTTCCGCCTCGCCTCGCCGCCGATCCTCTATCCCGACTATTACGGCATCGACCTGCCCGACCGCGGCGGGCTGCTGGCCGCCACGCATTCGCTGGAAGAAATGCGCCAGATCATCGGCGCGGACTCGCTCGCTTTCCTGTCGATCGACGGCGTGTACCGCGCGATGGGTTATCCCGGCCGCGATCCGGCGAACCCCAAATTCTCCGATCACTGCTTCACCGGGGAATATCCCACCGGGCTCACCGACCAGAACCAGCCCGAGCCGCAGCCGCGGCAGCTCTCGCTGCTGGCGGAGGCGAGCTGAGGCGCTTCGCGCGACACTGACTTTTCGTCGTGGCCGGGCTTGTCCCGGCCATCTACGTCTGTAATACCGCCCGGCACAGACGTGGATTGACTGACAGATGACAAAACCTCTCGCCAACCGGATTGCCCTCGTAACCGGCGCCTCGCGCGGCATCGGCTATGCCACTGCGATTGCGCTCGCCCGACGCGGCGCGCATATCGTGGCGGTGGCGCGGACGCAGGGCGGGCTGGAAGAGCTAGACGACGAGATCAGGAAGGACGGCGGCAGTGCGACCCTTGTGCCGCTCAGCCTCACCGACACCGACGGCATCGCCCGCCTTGGCGCGGCGCTGCATGAGCGGGGCGGAAAGCTCGACATCCTGGTCGGCAATGCAGGCGTGCCGGGACCGTCCTCGCCGCTCGGACACATCGAGCTGAAGCAGTGGAACGACGCGTTTGCGGTCAACGTCACCGCGAACTTTCAGCTCATCCGCTGCATGGAGCCGCTGCTGAAGCAGTCCGACGCGGGACGCGCGGTGTTCGTCACGTCTGGCGCTGCGAGCAAGGCCAGCGCCTATATCGGCCCCTATGCGGCGTCGAAGGCGGCATTGGATACGCTGGTGCGAGTTTGGGCCAACGAAACCGCATCGACCCCGTTGCGCGTGAACCTGTTCAGCCCGGGGCCGATCCGCACCCGCATGCGTGCAACCGTATATCCCGGTGAAGATCCGATGACACTGGACACGCCCGATCGGGCGGCCGAGTTCATTGTCCCGATGTGTTCGCCGGAATGGACCGAGACCGGCAAGCTATACGACTACCGGACGCGGACGCTGATGGATTTTCGCGCCCTGGCCTGAGGCGGAAATCACTCCCGCGGCTGGCCCACCAGGGTTTCCGCACGCGTCAGCGTCCGCACCGCAATCGCGAGCGCCAGCGCCACCAGCGCCGACGCCAGCAGGAACGGTGCGCCCGGCAGCTTGAACGCCGTCTGGGGAGCGATGAAATGGGCAAAGGTCAGCGTGAACAGGAACGGTCCAAGCAGTTGCGCAATGCTCTGCACGCTGCCGGTTGCTCCCTGCAATTGTCCCTGCTGGTCGGGCGAAACAAGCCGCGTGATCAGCGCCTGCGTCGCGGCACCCGACACGCCCCATAGCGCGATCACGGGAATGCCGATCCAGAACAGGCGGCCCGTTGGCGCAGTGGCGCAGATGAGGAAGCCGATCGCGCCGCAGGCAAGCCCGAAGAACAGCGCGCGCGGCTCGCCAAACCGCTTCACGATCGGGCCGATCGCCACGCCCTGCACCACCATCTGGCAAATGCCGACCAGCGCCAGCGTCAGGCCGACCGTCTTCGTATCCCAGCCATAGCGATAGGTCGCATACAGCACGAAGACCGAAGGCAGCACGACATGCGCGAGCTGGGCGAAGAAGTTCGCCGTCGACAATCCCGCCAGCACCCGGTTCGACGCCAGCAGGCGCAGCGCACCGGCCGGATTGGCGCTCTTCCACCGCCAGGGCGACCGCCGCTCCTTCGGCAAGGACTCCGGCAGGATGAAGAAGCCGTAGATCGTGTTGGCGAAACTCAGGCCTGCCGCGGCCCAGAATGGCAGCCGCGGATCGAAATCTCCAAGCACGCCGCCAAGCGCGGGACCGAGAATGAACCCGGCCCCGAAGGCGACGCCGATCTTGCCGAACACGGCGGCGCGCCGTTCCGGAGCGGTGATGTCGGCGATATAGGCAAAGGCGGTCGAGATGCTCGCCGAGGTAATGCCGGAGATGACGCGGCCGACGAACAGCCACGCCAGCGAAGGCGCCAGCGCCATCAGCACGTAGTCGAGCCCGAGGCCGAAATTCGACAGCAGGATCACCGGCCGCCGCCCGAACCGGTCGGACAGCGCACCAAGCACCGGCGAGAAGAAGAACTGCATCAACGCCCAGGCCGTGCCGAACAGGCCGAAGATGCGCGCCGCATTTGCGGTATCGTTGTCGACGAAGCTCTCGATCAGCTTGGGCAGGATCGGAATGATGATCCCGAGCGCCAGCATGTCGAGCAGGATCGTGACGAAAATGAACGCCACCGCCGCACTGCGTGGCGCCGCCCCGGCCGGATCCGCAGGCGCCTCGCCGCTCATGACGGCCGCTTGCGCTTGTGCGCAAACGGATTGGCCTTCTCCCGCAGCGTGATGCGGATCGGCGTGCCCGGCAGTTCGAAGGCCTCGCGCAGCGAGTTGGTGAGATAGCGCAGATAGGATTGCGGCACGGCGTCCGCGCGCGAGCAGAACAGCACGAAGCTCGGCGGCCGCGCCTTGGTCTGGGTGATGTAGTTCAGCTTGAGCCTGCGGCCCGACACCGCCGGCGGCGGATTGGCCGCGATCGCTTGTTCGAACCAGCGATTGAGGGCGGCCGTCGGGACGCGCCGGTTCCAGACCGCATAGGCCTCCTGGATCGCCTTCATCAGGCGATCGATCCCCTCGCCCGTCATGCCGGATACAGCGACGATCGGCGCGCCCTTGACCTGCGGCAGCCAGTGATCGGCATCGGTGCGCAGGCCGGAGATCAGATTCGGCTTGCGCTCGACCAGGTCCCATTTGTTGACGGCGAGCACGACGGCGCGACCTTCCCGCTCGATCAGGTCGGCGATGCGCAGGTCCTGCTCCTCGAACCTGTTCTGCGCATCCATCATCAGGACAACGACTTCCGCAAAGCGCACCGCGCGCAAGGCATCCGCCACTGAAAGCTTTTCCAGCTTCGCCTCGATCCGCGAGCGGCGGCGCAGGCCGGCCGTGTCGAACACGCGGAATTTCCGGCCCTGCCAGGAAATCTCCACCGCAATGGAGTCGCGCGTGGTGCCGGCCTCGGGACTGGTGAGCAGGCGTTCCTCGCCGAGCAAATGGTTGATCAGCGTGGATTTGCCAGCGTTCGGCCGGCCGACGATGGCGACGCGAATGGGACGCGTCGCCGCCTCTTCCTCGGAGATGTCCTCCTCGCCTGGCTCTTCCTCGTCCTCGGAAGGCTCCGGCATCAGCGCGCGCAGCGCGTCGTAGAGCTCGCCCATGCCCTCGCCATGTTCGGCGGAAATCTGCACGGGATCGCCGAGCCCGAGCGCATAGGACTCCATCGCGCCGAGTTCGCCATGCTTGCCTTCCGCCTTGTTGGCGACCAGCACCACCGGCTTGTTGGCGCGGCGGGCGAAGTCGGCAAAGGCGCGGTCGTTGGGCGTAAGTCCTGCGCGGGCGTCGACCACGAACATCAGGGCGTCGGCCTGCGCGATGGCGGCCTCCGTCTGCTCCTGCATCCGTGCCGTCAGCGATCCCCTGGCGCCCTCATCGAGGCCGGCCGTGTCGATGATGGTGAAGGCGAGATCGCCGAGCTTGCCCTCGCCCTCGCGGCGGTCGCGGGTGACGCCGGGCAAATCGTCGACGAGCGCCAGCTTCTGCCCAACCAGCCGGTTGAACAGCGTCGACTTGCCGACATTGGGCCGGCCGATGATGGCGATCGTGAACGACATGAACGATTTCAAGCGCCGGTTTTGCCGCGCCTGTCAATGCGACCGGAAATAACTAGCGCGAGAAACTGCCGCTCGGCAGCGGCGCGGGGAAAGCGGATTGCTGCTGCGCCGGCGCCGGCTGCGCCTGTTGCGGGGGCGGATCGGGCGGCGGCGCGGTGGTGCGGCGGCGCACGATCCTGGCCGGCTTCGGCGGCGGCGGCGCTGCGGCAACGCTGTTCTCGTCATCGGCGGCCGCGGCATCGGGAGCCGCGCCGTCTGCGGGAGCAGCGGCATGCTGTCTCGGCTTGCTCTTCGATTTCGCGCGCGGCATCCCCGGGGGCGGCTCCAGCGGCTGGTTCGGTGGAGGCGCGGCGGCAGCCGCGGCCGCAGCCGCGTTCTCCTCCTCGATCTGCTGCTGGCGCGCGCCCTTGTAGAGATCCTTCGGAACGCCCTGCTCGAGGCCGGGCACGCCGTCCGGGAACACCGGCTTGCGCTCGCCACGCAGCTTCTTCTTGGTATCCATCCAGTCGAGCAGATCGGCCGGATCGAAATTGGCCAGGCCGCCGCTGCAACCGCCCAACACGCCCGAAAGCGCAATCAGGACGGAAAGTGCGATCAGGCGTTGCGATCCGCGCATGGCCAACTATCCCGTCAACTCTTCGCAACCGGCGGCAGCAGGGCCTGCAGCGCCTCCGCGCGCGAGCGCAATCCCGGCGGGGTGTCGCCGTCATTTGTGATCATATCGAGCCACTTCCGCGTCGCCGTCGGGTCGTTGGCGCGCCAAGCCGACAGCGCCAGCAGTTCGCGCGCGCTGTGGCGGAAGGCGCCGTCCTTGCCGGCGGCCGTCTCGAGCCGTTGCAGCATGTTGGGATACGGCGTGGTCTCAAGCAACAATTGTGCGGCACGGACGCGGGCCATGTCGCGCTCCGGCGCTCCGACGGAGGTGTCCGCTGCTATTTCGTCGAACATCTTCGCCGCAGCCGTCTTGTCGCGCGCGGCAACTTCCGCAGCCATACGCAGCCGCGCGAGAATGCGGTAGCCATATGGCGCCTTGGCCGCGAGATCAGCAAAAGCGGCCTCGGCCTCGGCATGTTTCTTCTGCTCGGCAAGTTCCACGGCGCGGTCGAACGCCGCCCCGGCCTCGGCGGCCTTCTGGGCCTCCAGGTACTGGTAGCCGCGCCAACCGCCCACGCCGGCGATCACCAGGAACGCCAGGGCAATGATGTAGATGGAGTACTTGTCCCAGAGCTTCTTGAGCTGCTCGCGACGTACTTCCTCGTCTACTTCGTCAAATAGTTCAGACACTTAAGGGTATCCTACCGCCGACAGGCCAACCGCCCGAGGGGAGCGGCGCAAGGCGCCCGGTCCCGTCTGGGCGCGGCGTTACCCTAACGATATGGCCGTGGCAAGGCAAAGCGAGGCAGGTCAAAGCGTTAACAGGAAAGATTGGCATCCAAATTGAACGCCGGGCCGGGGCGATTCGACCACCGGCGTTGACATGGTGGTTCAGGATTTGGCGTATTTGCTGGCGACGTTTTTTGCTTGCAGGTGATTCATGCAGTTGCGCGCCTTGCCCATCCTGTTGATCCTTGCGCCGGCGATGCTGCCCGCTACCTCCCCCGCCGCCGAGATCACCCCGAAGACGCCGGACAGTGCGTTTGCCGGCAAGCTTCACCCGGACATCCTGGGTGTCTCGGCGGACTCGACGGCCGAGACGGCGCGGAGCGCGTTCGAAACTACGTTCAAGGGACGCACCGACAGCAAGACCGAGATTGGGCAGGCCAAGCTCGCCGACACCTCCACGAGCTATATTGCGACCTTGAATTTCAGCGTGCCCCTGACCGCCAAACAGAACGGCGAGGCGCTGGTTGCGGGATTCTCCTCGCCCGCCAGCGAAAACCGCGTCTTTTTCATTTCGCGGACGCTGAACTTTGCGCAAGGCGAGCAGCCGGCCAAGGCCGAAATGATCAAGCAGGTGATGGACAAATACGGCACCCCGACCATCGTCGGCAACCAGCACCTTTACTACGTCTACCGAGGCAATTCGATCGTGTCGGTCGGCGGCAAGTTCGGCAAGCCGGCTCTCGCGCTTGCCGCCATCGACAAGCCACTCGATCCGAGAATGGCCTTGAAGCTCAATACCGATCGCGGACGCGGGCGCGGCAGTTGCGTCGCCGTGGTCAAACGCTCGATAGCAGCGAAGGAAAAGTCGCTCGCCGCCCTGATCGAAGACGCCAAGGGCGCCAATTGCGACGGCGTTTTCAGCGTGCAGTTCACGCCGTCCACGCAGACAAACCGCATCAGCATCGCACAATTCGTCCTGCTCGACGTCAAACGCGTCATCAGCGCCTCTGCTATCGACGCCGAAGCGCTTGCCGCCAGCCGCGCCAGTCCGCGGCCGACGGGCCACGCGCCGAAACTCTAGAGTCCATATCTGAAGCTTCCCCCGGCGCGGAAGTGGACCTCGCACCGTGTCGGGAAACGCCAACGGCCGAAGAGCCGGAAGCTATTTCAGCCGATAGCCCGCATGGCAGCCGACACATGCGGCCATGACCTCACCGAGTGCGCCGATGGCGGGCTTCAGATCGCCGGTCACGCCGACATTCTGAGCCTGGATGGCAAAGCGGCTGGCGGCCTTGTGCATCGCTGTCCCCGCGTCCTGCATACCCTGCGGCATGAATGTCGCGATCTCGGCCGCTCCGTGCAGCCGAAGCGAGCTCATCCCGAGCCTCTCCTCGGCGATCTTGCCCGCTTTCTCCGGCTCGCTGCCGGCCAGTGCCTGGTTGATCTCCTGAAGCGCAAGGAGATGATCGCGCATGTTCGCGATGGTGTGCTCGACAAGTTGAGGCGGAAACTTGACGAATTCGCGCGTGTCGACGGCGGAAGCGCCGTGCTCCATCTTCCCCTGATGCATGTGATGCTGGGCGTTGACGTACCCGACCGAAAGAACCAGCACCCCCGAGACGAGAGCAATCAAAGCGACGCGCATGGCAGCCTTCCCGTTGAACCTGCAAAAGGATAGCAAGGCTGCGGCGGCCAGGATATGATTACGATCATATGGTTACCGCCGAAAAGATCCTGAACGAGACCCGCCCGGCAGCCGCTTCAAGGCTTGACTGGAAATCCCTGGCGCTTGGATCGCCGTTGCTGGCCACACTGCCCGGCCCTGCCCGGCGGGTTACGCGGCTGCTTGAAATCCCGCTTCATGCATCGCTTTTCAGCCAAGGCGACCGCCCCAAGGCCATGTTCTTCGTACTCTCCGGGGAGCTGCGACTAGTCCGCCGATCAAGGTCCGGCGGAGAGATCATCCTTCAACGGTCACGGCACGGCTTTCTTGCCGAAGCCAGCGTGGATCAACCCGCCTACCATTGCGACGCGGTTGCTGCGGAACCCTCCTCTGTGCTGGCAATCCAGCGAGACGCCTTCAGCAGGGCGCTTGCCGTCGAGGCGTTCCGCGACAGGTGGATTGCCCATCTGGCGCGCGAGCTTCGCAGGGTGCGTGCCCATTCGGAAAGGCTGAGCCTCAAGACTGCGCGGGAGCGCGTCCTGCATTTCATCGAGACCGAGGGCGAGCGGGGCATGATCAATCTCCGTCAATCCAAGAAGGATTGGGCTGCCGAACTTGGACTTACCCACGAGGCGCTCTATCGCGCGCTGGCGAAGATGGAGAAGCAGGGCGAACTGCGCATGGAGCATTCCCGGCTGACAGTGCGGTGATCCGATGTCAGATTCAAGATCCTGCCTCGTTGGGAGCGGGCAGAGTTTCCTTGCCTAGTCCGCTGCAGCCGAACGCGCCGCCAGCCCCTCACGCAACTGGCGCTTGATCACCTTGCCATTGGCATTGCGCGGCAAGGGCTCTTTCGAGATGTCCATCGTCTCCGGCACCTTGTAGTCCGAAAGCCGCTCGGCGCACCATGCCTGCAGCGCCTTGCCTTCCACGGACTCGCGTATCACCACAACCGCATGCACGCGCTCGCCCAGCACCGGGCACGGCTTCGCGACGATCGCGCTCTCGACCACGGCCGGATGTCCTGCCAGCACCGACTCGACCTCGGCGGAATAGATCTTGAGGCCGCCACGGTTGATCATGTCCTTCTGGCGGTCGAACACGCGAACGAAATTGTCTGCGTCGATCGAGCCGAGATCGCCGGAATGCCAGAAGCCGCCGGTGAAGTTCTCCGCCGTGGCCTTCGCATTGTTCCAGTAGCCCTTGATGACCGAGCCGCCGTGGATCCAGATTTCGCCGATCTCGCCGCGCGGCAGCTCCCTGCCCTCGGTATCGACCACGATGATGGTCGCCCCCGGGCACGGCAGGCCAACGCTGTCGATGTGGCTCACCACGAACTCCGCGGGCATCATGGTCGAGGGCGATGTGGTCTCGGTCGCGCCATAGCAGTTGGCCAGCCGCAGTCCGGGGATCTTCGCCGCCAGCTTCTCGATGGTGGCGATCGGCATCGGCGCGCCGCCAAAGCCGCCGATGCGCCAGCTCGAGAGATCGTAGCTGTCGAAGTCCGGCTGCAGCAGGCAGAGATTGTACATCGCCGGCACCATCACGGTGTAGGTGACGCGTTCGCGGGCGGCGAGCTTGAGATACTCGCCGGCCTTGAACTCGGGCATGATGATCAGCGTGCCGGCGCACCGTGCCATGGTCGTTATGTTGGCGACGACGCCGGTAACGTGGCCGAGCGGCACGGCCGCAATGGATCGGTCCGCCGCCGTGAGCTGCAGGCACGAGACGAACACCATCGAGGAATGGATGACGTTGCAATGGGCGAGCATGGCGCCCTTCGGCTTGCCCGTGGTGCCCGACGTGTAGAGGATCATTGCAGTGTCCTCTTCGCCAAGCTCTGCTGGTGAAGGCACTGAAGCATTGCCGAGCAATGCCGAAAATTGCGAGCGAGCCGCGTCGTCCTCGACAGCAATGCGATGCCTGAGATCGGGTACGTCGCGCGCGTCCGGCAGGCGGTCCGCCAGCGACGCCTCATGGACCAGAAGCTTCGCGCCGCAGTCGGTCAGCACATAGGCGATTTCCGGTTTCTGCTGGCGAGTGCTGAGCAGCACCGTGACCAGTCCGGCATGCGCTGCCGCAAACATGGTCAGAACGAATTCGATGCGATTGCCGAGCAGCACCGCAACCCGGTCGCCGGAAACGAGACCAAGTTTGGCAAGACCCGCTGCGATGTCGGCGGACTGCACTGCCACCTCGCGCCAGCTCAGCCGGCGATCACCACAGATGACCGCCTCGCCGTCCGGATTGCGCACCGCAGCCTCCGATACCATCGCCCAGACGCTGGCGGGACGTTCGGCAAAGGCCGGCACCACGCGGTCGCCGAAACGCGATTCCAGGCGCATCGGCGGGATGGAAGAATGCGACCAGTCCATGGCGGCGCCCGCTCCCTCAAGCTCTTGCGTTCATTTCTGTCGACCCGCTCAGCCTCCGACGACGGGAACGCCGATCACCGCCGGATGGAAAGCGAAGGCGAGCGCGAGATAGCCGACAAAGCCGACCGCAACCGCAATCAGGTCGTTGGTCATTCCGCCCACCGGAATCGGCGGCCCTCCGGCATCGCCTCGACGCTTCAGCGAAATGCGGTCGAACACTGCCCAGGCCAGGAACGAGCCGAACAGGATGATCGACCCGAGATCGCCATTGGCAAGCAGATGCGCTGTCGCCCACAGCTTCACGCCCGCCAGCATGGGGTGCTTCAGCGTCGTGTAGATGCGGCCGCGGATGTAGGACGCCGCCACCAGGATCACCGCCGGCAGCATCAGCGTCGCCGCGACATGCTTCATCGCAACCGGCGGGTGCCAGATATCGATCCAGCCGGTTGCGCGATACCGAGCAAATCCCCAGATGATCAGCGCAAGCCCTGCCGCCGAGACCAGCGAATAGACAATCTTGTACGTCCCCTCGCCCATCGAGGCGATCATCCGCGCGCGGGCGTCGCGCTGCGTGGTGAAGGTGTGAGCGCCCAGAAACAACACAAGCCCCGCTATCATCACCCAAAGTCCCACGGCGTCCTCCCGTTTGCGCTCGCATCCCCCGGCGCAAGGGCTATCATTTCAGGGCCGGCCAGTGCAATGCGCCTTGCCGCACACCGCCGCCTCGAATGACGCCTGGGCGCCCCGGCCAGCGGAATCAGCGCTTGCCCAGCGCGCGATTGTCGACATAGCGGATGGCGATCGGCCGGCCGGCGAGCGCCCCGCCGAGGCCATCGGTGAACTTCAGCGGCAGGCAGGCGTCGAGCGAGGCGTTGATGGCTTTCAGGTAGGTCGCGCGAGTATCGGAGGAAGCTCCGGCCGTGGCGAAGGTCATGCGCGGGGCGGCGATCATCTCGCCGGTTCGCCTGAAACTGAAACGCACCGACATCTGCATGCCCTCACGTGCGGCAGCCTCTGGCGGCGGCGACCAGCAGGCGCGCAGCGCGGCAAAGAGATCGGCGATGGTGCCTAGGTCATGATCGGGCCGACGATACTTTGCCGCGTCCCGTTCCGGCGGCACGCTCTGAACAGTCAGCCGCAAGTCCTGTCCGTAGGGATAATCGAGTTCGGGAATGCAGGGCCCATGATCGAGCGGGCTGCAATGCGAGGGCGTGCACGGCCGGCCATCGAGCACGCTGCACGGCGCATGCGAGAACGGGATCGGGTTGATCTGGCGGGGCGCATCGGCCTGGCCCGACAGCAGGACGGCAAGCGACAGCAGACTACCGGTGAAAACGACGCGCCGCAGCATGAGGGCCTCGAGGCAACAGGCCGGAAAAATGATGCCTCCGGTCCGCCCCATCAAGGCAATCGTCGTTCACAACCTCGCGTTCGCAAGCCTTGCCGGCATTTGTCGCCTTGATAAGCTCGCACGGCCTCACACCCCGCCACTCCCCACCGGCCCCTGCATGTTCACCCATATCGAACGACCGACCGAGCAACCGCCGAATACGGGACAATTTCTTTCCGACTTCGGCCCCCTCTATGCGTCGAGCGGGTTCATCGGATGGCTCTTCGCCGTCACCGCGCCTGTGGCCATCATCCTCGCAGTGGGTTCGAGCGGCGGGCTTTCGGAAAGCGAGATCGCTTCCTGGATCTTCGGCGTCTTCGCCATCAACGGCCTGATCACCATCCTGTTCTGCTGGCTGTACCGGCAACCTCTCGCATTCTTCTGGACGATTCCCGGCACGGTTCTGGTCGGGCAATCCCTGACGCACCTGACGTTTCCACAGGTCGTCGGCGCCTACTATGCCACAAGCATGCTGATGCTCGTGCTCGGCATGACCGGCTCGGTGAAACGCGCGATGGATCTGGTTCCCCTGCCGATCGTGATGGGCATGGTGGCCGGCGTGTTCCTCCGGTTCGGTCTTGATCTCGTCCACGCCGTATTCATGGACTTCGCCATCGCCGGTCCCATGGTCGCGATCTGGCTGCTGCTCTCCGCATTGCCCTGGCTCGGCCAACGCTGCCCGCCCATCATCGGCGCACTTGCTGTCGGTGCGCTTGTCACGATCGTCCTCGGCAGGCTCGATGCATCCGCACCGCTGCAATTGGAACTGATCAAGCCTGTGATTCAGACGCCGGTCTGGTCGATATCCGCCCTCATCGAGCTCGTCGTGCCGCTGGCGATCACGGTTCTCGTCGTGCAGAACGGCCAGGGCATCGCCGTCCTGAGAGCGGCAGGCCACAATCCGCCGATCAATGCGGTGGCGGTTGCCTGCGGTATCGGCTCTGCGATCACCACTATTGTCGGCGGCGTCAGCACCTGCCTGACCGGGCCGACCAATGCCATTCTCGTCGGCAGCGGCGAGCGCCGGCGCCAGTATATCGCCGGGATCGTTGTCGGCGCCCTCGCCATCCTCTTCGGCTTGCTCGCGCCCACCTTCACCCGGCTGCTGCTCAGCGCGCCGAAATCTCTGATTGCGACGCTGGCGGGGCTGGCAATGCTGCGCGTGCTGCAGGCAGCCTTCGTCACCGCCTTCGGCGGCCGGTTCGCTCTCGGGGCGCTGGTGGCCTTTCTCGTCACCGTCGCGGACCATCCGCTGCTCAACGTCGGTGCCGCTTTCTGGGGATTGATCTGCGGCCTCGCCGTTTCCTTCCTGATGGAGCGGGCGGATTTTGCGGCGAAGCCGAAGTCCTAGAGCTTCGCGTGTGCAAGGCGCCGTCACGCCTGCGCGATCATGGCCGCGAGTTCTGCAATCAGCGCCTTTTCGCTGGGCTGGTCGAGCACGCCGGCGGCATAAAGCGAGATGCCACCATAGAGGGTGATGTAGACCTTCATGACCACGCGGCGACGTTCGATCGACGACTCGATATCGCCGGCGAATATCCGTATCGCTTCCGTGATGACCTTGTGCACCGCCGCCTGCAGCGGCGGGTTGTGCTTCATGGTGGCGTGTGGCCGGCTGGTCATCAGCGCATAGAGCGCACGGTTGGCCAGTGCAAAGCGCACGTAGCGCGCGGTGTATTCTTCCGGCGTCTTCGCCCTGGCGACGCTCTCGGCCAGCCGCAGATAGGCTTCGGTCGCCACCGCATCGAGCAGCGCCTCGCGATGGACGAAGTGATTGTAGAGCGAGCGGTGCGCCACGCCGACCTTCTCGGCGACTTCCCGCAGGCTCAGGCGCTCATGCCCCTGCTCCGCCACCAGGCGGGCGGCGGCCTTCAATGCCTCGGCTCGGAGATTGCCGTGGCGATAGGTCGCCCGGCGCGGCTTTGCGGTCATGTCCCCTTCATACAAAGCCGGCGCGCCGGGCGCTACTGTCGCCGCCTCACGCCGAAGCCCGCCGTGCCACACGGTCCTCGCCATATTGCGGCGTGATGTCCTCGTCGATGACCTGCCGGATCAGCTTGATGACCGTGCCTCGCGCCCGCACCTTGGTCGCGGCATGGACCGCCATGTCGAGTCCGCTCAGCGCCAGCGCGGCCTCCTCTGCCGCCTGCTCCAGCCGATCGGCCGGAACGACGCGGTCGAAGAACCCGGCCGTGACCGCCTCGGCGGGACCGAACATCTCCGACGTCATCACGACCCGGCTGAAATAGGCCGGCGTCAGCCGCTGCCGCGCTACCTCGATGGCAAAGCGCGGCACCGTCAGCCCGATCGCGACCTCGTTCATGCCGATCCGGTAGTCGCCCTCGGCGGCGATGCGGTGATCGCTCGACATGATGAGAAAAGCCCCCATCGGATAGGCATTGCCCTGGCATGCGGCAACCACGGGAAACGGAAATGACAGGATACGCAGCGCCAGCTCGGCGCCCGCCTTGACCATCAGATACTGATCCTCGGCGCTGCCCTTGGCGAAAACGGAAAGGTCGAACCCGCCGGAGAAATGCTTGCCCCGCGCCTTCAGGATCGGAACGACCTTGTCCCGCTCCGCCTCGTCAAAGGCGGCATGCAGCGAATTCAGCATGGCGAGCGACATCACATTGGCCTTGCCGTCGTCCATCGTGATGGTGGCAACAGGTCCGGACCGGGAATAGGTGGCGAGATCGGTCATGGCAGCTTCTCCCTCGATTTATATGCATCCAATGGATACTTTTGGCGGCAGCTGCGCAAGCCTCGGCGAGGCGCGGCAGGCGCATGGAAGCATCCACTGGATGCATATGTGGGGAGGCGATGGCCGGCCAGACGATAATGGGTTCCGGCTTTTCGCGCGGATTGTCGTGAGATGCATTGGTTGGTGACTAAGTCACATACGAAGCGGTCAGCAGTTGTGACACTCCTACGGGAGGGCAAGGGTTCGAATGATGCGACGTCTTCCGATGCCCGGCGGTCTCGTCTGTGATGCGGCAGGTTTGCGCGAAGCCCGTGAACACGGTGAGATACTTCGTTGTTCATCAACGCGTTGGCTTGGGACGCAATCGGGGTTATCGCTATCGTCGTCCTGTTCTTGTGAGTCGTTTGTCGTGAGCCCAGACTGAAGGGCAGACGTAAGGAATCGTTCCAATGCCGTATCCTGTCGACCCTTCCATAGCCCCGAAAGTCGCAGCGTTCTTTGACCCGGAAACCAACACGATCAGCTATGTGGTGAACGATCCCGGCTCTTCGTCCTGCGCGGTGATCGACTCCGTGATGGACATCGACTATGCGGCCGGACGCATCAGTTACAAATCCGCCGACGTCATAATCGAGTACATCCAGCTCAATCGACTAAAAGTCGAATGGCTGCTCGAGACCCATGCGCACGCCGACCATTTGTCAGCCGCCCCTTACATTCAGCAAAGGCTGGGCGGCAAGCTCGGCATTGGCGAGCACATCGTCACCGTGCAGGAGACGTTCGGCAAGGTGTTCAACGAGGGTACCGAGTTTCGCCGCGACGGCAGCCAGTTTGACCGATTGTTCAAGGATGGAGACACCTACGAGATCGGTGGCATGACGGCGTTTGTCATGCACACGCCTGGCCACACGCCTGCCTGCACGACTCACGTTATCGGCGACGCCGCCTTTGTCGGCGACACGTTGTTCATGCCCGACGGAGGCACCGCGCGCGCAGACTTCCCCGGCGGCGATGCGCACGTTCTGTTCCGTTCCATACGCAAGGTCCTGGAAACACTGCCGGCGCAAACCCGACTCTTCATGTGCCACGACTACGCCCCGAACGGTCGCGAGATCCGCTGGGAAACCACCGTGGGTGAAGAGCGCAAGCACAACATCCACGTCCGCGACGGCGTCAGTGAAGACGAGTTCGTTACCCTGCGGGAGTCACGAGACAAGACGCTATCAATGCCGCGGCTGATCGTACCGTCGCTCCAGGTCAACATCCGCGCAGGCCATTTGCCGGAACCCGACGCCAGCGGAAAGGTGTTTCTGAAGGTCCCCGTTAACGTCCTCTAGAAACGACACGGTAACCGCCGAGGACGCTACCCCTTCTTCTTCACATCCTTGACCGCAGAGAACTCGATGCCCTCGGCGCGCTCCTTGGTATAGCCGAGATAGAACTCGTTCTTGGCCATGAAGACCGGATCGCCGTCGACATCGTCGGCAATTCCGGAGTTGTTGGCGGCAACGAAAGTCTCCAACTTCTTGCGATCGTCGGAAGAGATCCAGCGCGCGAGCTGGAACTCAGACACCTCGAATTCCACCGGCAGCGAGTATTCAGCGTCAAGCCGCGCCTTCAGCACGTCGAGCTGGAGCGGGCCGACCACGCCGACCAGCGCGGGCGCGCCGTCGCGCGGCCGGAACACCTGGACCACGCCCTCCTCCGACATCTGCTGCAGCGCCTCTTTCAGCTTCTTGGCCTTCATCGCATCGGTCAGCCGTACGCGGCGGACGATTTCCGGCGCGAAGCTGGGCACGCCGACGAAGGTCAGGTCCTCGCCCTCGGTCAGGGTATCACCGATGCGCAGCGTGCCGTGGTTGGGAATGCCGACGACGTCGCCGGCATAGGCCTCGTCCGCCACCGAGCGATCCTGGGCAAAGAAGAATTGCGGGCTCGACAGGCTCATGTTCTTGCCGGTGCGCACGAGCTTCGCCTTCATGCCGCGGCTGAGCTTGCCGGAGCAAAGCCGCGCAAACGCGATGCGGTCGCGATGGTTCGGATCCATGTTGGCCTGGATCTTGAACACGAAGGCGGTCATGCGCGCCTCGTGGGGATCGACGGTGCGCTTGTCCGATCCTTGCGTGCGCGGCGGCGGCGCCCAGGCGCCCAGCGCATCGAGCAGATCGCCGACGCCGAAATTCTTCAGCGCCGAGCCGAAGAACACCGGCGTCAGATGGCCCTCGCGGAACGCCGCCATGTCGAACGGCCGGCACAGCTCGCGGGCAAGGCCAAGCTCCTCTTCCACCGCCGCCTTGTCGAGCGCCGGGTGCATCGCCGCGACCTCATCAAGTGACAATTTCTGCGCCGCGCCGGTCTTTGGCCC
>JAHCKB010000359.1 GCA_026125985.1 Bradyrhizobium sp. | reverse complement strand
GACCGCCGTGACGATGCCGGCCGCCGCAGCGAAGCCGGCAATGTCGGTGGTGCTGGTATCGGGCCGCATCAGGATTACCGGATCGCCGGAGGACGCCAGGCGCTGCGCGGACCTGGAATCGAAAGCCACCCTTCCCGCAACGATACCGGCGGAGGCTCCGATGCCGACGGCGGCGGGCGGCTGCGTCGAAACCAGCAACGTCTCGACGAGCGCCGCGGGGTCGATGCCCGCCGTTCGCTGCTGCGCCTCTTCCCGCGTGATCAGCCCTTCGTGCACGAGGTCGATCGCAATCTTCAGCGCGGCGCGTGGCGTGCGCTTGGCGGCGCGGGTCTGCAGGATCCACAGCTTGCCGTCCTCGATGGTGAATTCGACGTCCTGCACGTCGCCGAATTCAGTTTCCAGCCGCTTGAGTACCGATCCGAGTTCCTCCGCAACTGACGGGAGCGCGCGAGCCAGCGTGTGTTCCGTGTCCGGCGTGCGCCGTCCCGAAACCACGTCTTCGCCCTGCGCGTCGAACAGCACATCGATCACCGGCTGCGGCATGCCCGTCGAGGGATCGCGCGAGAATGCAACGCCCGCGCCCGAGGATGGCCCGCCATTACCGAAGACCATGGCCTGCACGGTGACCGCGGTCCCGGCAAGATGCTCCAGCTTCTCGAGCCGGCGGTAGGTTTGCGCGCGCTCGCTCATCCATGAACCGTAGACGGCGCGGGCAGACCGCTCGAGCTGCGCTGCGGCATCTTCCAGCCAGCCGTCGTCGCTGTCTTCCACGATCTTCCGCGCGTCGAAGGCAAGCCGCTCGAGCGCCTCGCTGTCGAGTTCGCGGTCGCTTTCGACGCCCTCGGCCGCAATCAGTTCGTTCAACCGGTCCGCGAGCAGCGCGGGGTCGAGACCGGCGACGGTTTCGACATAGCTCTCCAGGAAGCGCCGCCGGCAATCCCAGGCCAGGCGGGGCCTGCCGCTGTCGCGGATCAGCCCTCGCACCGCCGCCGACGTGCATCCGACATTGAGAACGGTGTCGAGCATGCCCGGCATCGATCGCGCGGCGCCGGATCGGACCGAGAGCAGGAGCGGCTTGCGGCGATCGCCGAACGACTTCCCGGTCGCCTCCTCCAGGAAGGCGATGCCATCCTCCAGTCCGTTGCGCAGGTCGCGCATCGCATGGGCCTTGCCGGCAACGATGTCGGCGCAAAGCCCGACAGGCAGCACGAAAGCCGGCGGCACCGGCAGCCCCAGCGCGGCCATACGCGCGAGGTTTGCCGCCTTGGCGCCGATCTCTTCCGCGGAGGGCAATTCAATTGATCCGCCGCCAATTCGCACGATCTTCATGGGGAAAACATCTCAGGCAGAAAGGTCGCTCATGACGTAGCGTCGCAACAGATGGCCGAAACCGGCGAGCCGGTCGGTCGACCGTTCGATGGCGCGGGTAAGCTCCAGGGCTGCCAGCGAGGCGGCGACGTCGAAACCGCCCGCAAAGACCCGCGTCGTGATATCGCGCTCCTTCGCATCGGCGGCATGCTCGGCGTCGATCAGCCGGCTGACGGCAGCGAGGGCGTCTTCGGAATCGGCGCGCCGGCCTTCCTGCACCTCCGCGGCCGCAGCGAGCCCGGACGCCGCAATCTCCGTCGAGGTGACCGCGATGGACGCCAATGCAACCAGCGCCGACCGCAGTTCCGCATCGGTTACTTCAGGGGCCACCGATACGATGAAGGCAGCCTGTTCGAGATCGTCGATCGCCTCCTCGACGAGGTCGACCAGTCCGGTGATGATCGGCCGGGCATTGAGACGGACGATCTCTGCCCGCGCCTCGATGGCGATCCGGTCGGCCTTCTGCTCGATCCTGCCGGCACGCGCCGCAAGCTGCTTGCCCGCCGACGGGTCGGCTCTTTCATCGCCGATATGGTGGAACACGGCCATCGCGACGTCGTTGGCCAGCCCGATCTGGCGCAGCACGATCGCAAGCAGCGCGCTGTCGACACGGTCGAGATGACGGACAAGCTCCGCCCCGATGCGGTCGCGCGCCAGCCTCGACGATTGTCCCGCGAGCAGGGCTTCGGTCGCGATCTGCAGTGTCGCCTTCAGAAAATCGATCGCAGCATCACGTCCGAGCACCTGGTCGAGGCGCTCGCCGAACCCGATCCGGTTCGGCGCCGCGTTGCGCACGGCCGCTCCAAGAAGCTCATTGCCGCCGAGTTCCAGAAAGGCGCGGTGCCCGATCCGGTGACGGGCGGCCCATTCGAGGATGCGGGCGGCGTCGCCCTTGGCGACCCAGTTGCGCAGTAGCTTTCGCGCCTTGTTCCAGTCGATCAGGAACACCAGCGAAGCGCCGACCAGCTCCAGGAATGCATTGCGATCCTCGCCGTCGCGCGCTTCGTAGAGGCCGGTCACGAGAAAGAACGAACTGTCCTCCTCGAGGCCCGCGGCGGCGTGGCGATCGAGGCCGCTCCACTGGACCGTGAACCTGTCGAGCAGTGAGATAAAGAATTTCGCGCGCGACCTGTGCACGTCGGTATAGGTCACCGTCACCGCATTGCCGGTGATCGCGATGACGACGACATGAGCGTCGGTGGTCCCGATATCGTTCTGGATCACCAGACGATCGCCGGACCGGACTGCCGTCGCATCGAGGCCGGGATGATCGAACTTCAGGCCGCGGGTGGACTCGACCCCGCGCATGAAGCTCTCGACCGATGCGCGGTCCTCGGGCCGAATGCCGAACGCATGGGCCCCGGCGATGACTTCCTCGCTGCGATTGGCCGCCAGCCGGTTCAGCGCCTTGTGCAGATCCATCACCAGCCGATGCAGGCTGTCGGTCCCTTCCTGTGCGACGCCGGTCAGTCGCCCGATCCGGGCGGTTTCGATTTCGGCCGTGGCTTCGAGGTGCCCGGCCGTACGGAGCGAGGCAAGTCGCGCCAGGAATTCCTCGCCGTCGGCATGGTCGCCCGCGGCAACGGCGCGGATCATGGCCTCGGCGTCGGCATCGATTTCCTTGAGCAGGGGAGCAAGGCCGGGCGCGGTGATCCTGCCCTCGCCCGCGGAATGCGCGCCGCCGATCAGCGTCACCAGCGCCGCCGGCGCAATTCCCGCCGCCCGGCTTTCGACCGTCAGGTCGGAGACGGCGCGGGCCGGCTCTCTCGCATGTTGCGCGGCCGCCAGAAGTGCACTCAGACGAAGCTTGATGCGGTCATTGGCCGCCAGCCCTTCGGCGACGAGCGACGGCAACAGGATGTCGGATTGTCCGAGTTCCCTGACGATGACGGTCTTCACGGCTCATCCTTCTTCGCAACCGGCACCAGCATGCCGCACGGGCATCGTTGCCGCGTTGAGCGAGATCATTCACAAATCTGCAACAACTCCGCGCCCGCATGGCGGGCGGCGAACGCTGCGCCCGATCCGGGCCGACAGGCCCGGAATCTAGACAGCGGCCGCGGGAGAAGGCGGCACCGGAACGCGGGCGTAGCGGTGCTCGGCGGCCATGACCAGCCGGAACGCCTTCAGCCCCGGCTCGTGCCATTGCGCCAGTACGGCGCCGCACATGCCGCAATTTTCCTGCCCCGGTTTGCCTTTCACGGAAACAGCTTCCGCCATCTCGTATGCCGCCCCGCAAGCGGAGCAAGTGATGCCTGTGATCTTCATGCTGTTACCCTACGCCACGATTGGGTCAGCTACTTGATCCACAGCAAAGCGACAGCCTGATAACACTTCGCGCGTCAGCGTACGGCCGGGCGCGACAATTCCCAACTTTTGCAACGCTCAGTGCGTCCATCTGCCGTGCGCGCGCAGAAATTGCTCGCCGCCCTCCGTGACGGTGACGCGCAGGCCCTCGACGGTCGGCCGCCGCGCGACATAGCCGCGGTCGACGGCGTCTTCCCAGATGGTCAGCCGCGGGCAGGAGGTGCGCCAGGTTTCGATCACTTCCGCATAGGGCCTCGGCTCGCGCGCGATCCATTCGACGAGATCGAGCACCAGGGCGTCGGTGGCGTCGTGCATGGCAAACCTCCCTCACGTCCTGCCGAAATGCGGGCTCAGCAGCAGCCAGCTTCCGTAGCCGATATAGTAGCAGGCGATGACGGTGATCAGCCGGTTGGCCCAGGTGCGGAACTGGACGTCGCTCATCGCTTCCAGGAGCCGCCGCGCCAGCGTGGTGCCGAGCATCGATGCCGCGACCGCCACCGCCGCCAGCACCGGATCGAGCGAGGCCGCCTGGTCGATGATGCTGCTGAAATAGACCAGCTTCACGAAATGGCTCGCAACCTGGCAGGCCGCCTTGGTCGCCACGACTTCCTTGCGGCCGAAATTGCCGCCAAGGAAGAAGGTGTCCATCAGCGGCCCGGACACGCCGGTCATCAGCATCAGCCCCATGCAGATGAAGCCGTAGAACGTTCCCTGCGCAATGCTGTCGGGATTGGGCTGGATGCTCTTCGGCGTCATCCGCGCCATGAACGGCGTGA
>JAHCKB010000358.1 GCA_026125985.1 Bradyrhizobium sp. | reverse complement strand
TCGAACTCCAGCGGCGACGAATCCTCGAATCTGCCGAGGACGATCGTGGCAAGCGCGCCAACCACCAGCGCTCCGATGATGGGCGGGCAGCGGCGGCCCAGCCCTGGGACCGAGGACAGGAGCAGCCAGACCGCCACCATGGGTCCGGCGACAGCGCCGTCCGCGAATACCGCACGGACGAGGTCGAGGCCAAAACGCAAAAACACGCCGGCAACCATTCCCATCACTATCGGGAGCGGAACCAATTCCGTCAAGCGCTTCACCCAGCCGCTTCCACCCAGCACCAGGATGAGAGCGCCCGTGACGTAGTATGCTCCGACGACCTGATGAAAATTCAGGTGCGTCAATGACTGTCCGACCAGAACCGTGCCGGGAATCGTCCAGAAGAAAGCTAATGGCTGTCGATAAAGCCAGCAGAACAGGATCGTGATCAAGCCATTAATGAAGAAGGCACCGAAGATCCAGGACGCAATTTCGCCTTCCGAAAGTTCACCCTGCAAACCGGCTGTCAGGATGATGGCCATCGGAGCAGTCGCGGCAAAGAGCCAGCCGATGAATCCGTTCGAGGCGTACAGCAACCCAAAATCAGAAATGATCTTTCCGGATATTGACGGTCTATCAGTTGGCCGTTCGAGATGGGGGAGCATGGACAGCTAGCACCAGCGAGAAGTATCGGTGACCAATCCTACCAAGAGGCAGCTCGATACGATAGTCCGCAATCGGTTAGGAGCCAGGTGGTCCGCCGACGTCTCCAGAATGGCTTTTCTTGAACGAATGCCGCCTTGGCGAGGCTGCCCCCGGCACAAGGAGCCTCGCGACTCAGCCCCTCTTTCGGATTGTGCGATGACGCTGTGAAAGGGCACAAGCGTGCGGCGCGCTTTGGCACTAGTCCGATCGAAGGCCAGATCAGCAGGATCAAAGCCATCAAACGACAAATGTATGGCCGGGCAAACTACGCGTTATTGCGACGACGCGTCCTCCTGGCTGCTTTGCAACCTATCCAATCCCGATCGCTCATGCTTTGTCGCGCTATAGTGCTTCGCGCACTGCGCATGCCGGCTTCGTGCTCGATACGCTGGAACAGGCACTGCACGATCGGCGGCCGATCCATCGCGGCGGGCTCGTGCATCATAGCGACCGACGCAGCAAAGGCGGATTCAAGCGGTCGTCGCAACATCGATTTTGTTACTCATGGTAGCCACTCGTCAAGCGCCTCCGCCGGCGTTTTCCATCCCAGCGTCTTTCTCGGTCGGGCGTTGAGGGCGGCAGCAACGGCGGCGATCTCGTGAACGCTATGGACGCTCAGGTCTGTGCCTTTCGGGAAGTACCGACGCAGCAGAGTGTTCTCGTTAGTGCCGCGCTGCCATGGACTTTGCGGATCGCAGAAGTAGACCTGCACGCCTGCATCGATCTTGAGACGATCTTGTTGGGCCATTTCGGCCCCTTGGTCCCAGGTCAGCGAACGGCGCAGCTCTTGTGGCAAGGTGATGATGGTGCGAGTAATCGCGTCCCGCACGTTCAGCTCCGTGTCCCGCGAGCGCAGGCCCATTCTTGATGCGCGGAGCTTCGCCGTGCCCCATGAGCCGTGGAAGATGCAGCAGCATCGTGAACCGCGTTGTGCGCTCGACCAGCGTACCAATCGCTGAGCTGCCAAGACCAAGGATGAGGTCCCTCTCCGAGTGTCCCGGCACTGCTCGATCGGCTGCTTCGGCGGGGCGTTGACTGACCATGATCTCCGGCGAAACAAAGCCCTTGCCTCGCCTTCTTACGCGCGCTCTGGGCACTCTTAGCACACGTCCCGTTTGCAAGCAGGCCGTCAGTTCGCGGCGTAGCGCTCCCCGACCTTGAACGAAGAGAGCGTGATAGATGGCTTCGTGGCTGATGCGCATCGTGTTGTCGTCCGGGAAGTCGATCGGCAAGCGTCGGGCAATCTGCTCCGGGCTCCAGGCACCTCGGCCGCTGCCGTCTGTGCTGCGCGACCAAAGCGGCTGAGCCGAGTAGCCGCAGCGTCTCTTAGCTAACGGATGGTTAGTTCTTCCCGGAGGCCGTTTGATCAAAAACGGTTTCAGGGACCCGGCGGCGCACCAAATATCACCGGTGGCGCGTGTAGGTCGACCGCTCTGCTCATCCAACCGATATGCCTCCTCGAAGGCATCGTACGCGTCAGACGAGGGATCAACATCGAGATCAGCAATTGCCTCGAAAACATCCACGGCCACGTTGAACATGCAGGGCTGAATGTTCACAATATTTCCGTACCATTTGAATGCGGCAAATGCGGAGCGGATTTTCTTGATGCCGCCGCTCGGTCTCAACTTGCGCGCGTTCGATGAGCGAACGCGGCACAAGACACACGATCATCAGGTCTGTCGTCATTGGCGGGAGCTCATCGAGGGGAATGAGCTTGATTTCATGGACGGGCTCGACGTGGTGATGGAACAGATTGCGCAGCGCCTTCAGGGCAAGGAAGTTCGCGGATCCGAACAGGTCCCGACCGGCTTGCTTTTTGAGCTTGTCATTCAATCCGTAAAGGGCATTCAGGAAATTGAGCAGTGTGTCGGGATCCGGCTCTTGAAGCTGGTTGAAGTAGGATCGGAAAAACCGGTCGATCGCTGCGTTCAATGAATCGGAGCCCATGGGCGCTGTCTGGATGGACTTCGTATCCAAACCGCGCGATTCTGCTATAAGCATTGGGTCAAATTGAGATCTGGGAACCCGTTCGCGCAAGCACGCACCCTTTCATAGATGGCACCATCGTCACCGGGGGTGCCCAGCGTGAGATAGGTATGTCTTTCGTCCTGCCGGGCGTAGACAATCCATTCACCGGTCAGCCGCCGGGCTTGACTGCGATCATGATATCCGAGGTGACGAATTCGTGCAGCATGAAGCCGATCAGCTTGTCGTCGGGAACGGACATGTTGGTGGCCGCTTCTTCGACGGGGTCGGCGAAGCTGTTCGCGCGCCAGTGATTATCGACATTCGTCGGAATTAAGGCGGCTTGATGATAATGCTTATGCCGCAGGCCTCGCAGCGGTGGCCTTGTAAACAGTGACGGGGGTTTGGTGAGGCTCGGGCGGGCGATGGGATGTTCCTCCAGAGTGGCTATTTCATCAAAGACCGCAAACACACTGCCGGTGCGCCCCTCGTACACGTTGGCGAGTTCGCAAACAAGACCGGCAGAGTAACGGCCGTTCACCAGGTGAAGATCGAGGTTGTCACGGACGTAAGACGTGCTGTGGTCGAGGGCAGTTGATTCCATTGATGACATTCGTAAAGGCGACGGGTAGCCTCCGGCTCGACTATCTAAGGACGAGAATCGCCAGTTGGTGGATGCCGGATGATGTCGTGTTCATTGAAGAGATGCCGATGACGGCGACGGGGAAATCGGAATGCGTCACTACGCGAGAAATTTGAGGGTTGTGTGTTGCCCGAAAAACAGAGCTCGAGCAGACCTCAGCAGCCGCCACAGCGCAGCGGATGATCATCGCGGAATTTGATAAGCACGGCGTTTGTCTTGGTCACCCTAGACCGTACCGGCTCGTGGTCGAGGATCTCGCTGACCGTCTCATCGATCGGATGCGGCGCGCCGCCACAGCCAGTCAAGCCTAAAACTAGCAGGACGGTAGCCTGGCTTCGCGCACTTACCTCGATCGAGAAACATGCCGGTGAAGGTATCCGGACCGCTTCGCCGAGGTTGTCGATCTGTACGGAGGGCCCGCATTTCAATAGGGTCGACGCGGAACTGCCAGTGGGGCCGCTGCGAATAGATTTCCACAATTGAGGGAGCGGCCGAGGCGGATCGAACGTCCATCTCATTAAGCGGAAATCAAGATTTCGTGCACCGTTGACAGGCCTGCATACGATGGAGTAAATCTAACGTATGTTAGAAAAGCTGCTTCAAGGGGTGGATAATGTCTAGCGCGGATCATCGACCGCCGGCAGATCCGGCGTGCTTAACTTCCCCAACAAACTTTGTCGATAGCGATAGCGCCGAGGTGAGGGCTTTCGTAGAGTCTGCTTTGCGCAACCTGAACTCCAGCGCTTCCGATACCGAAAAGGCAATCCGACTGTTCGAAGCGGTGCGCGATGGCATCCGATATGATCCCTACACGTTTGAACTGAGCCCCGATGCTTATCGCGCTAGCGTGGTGGCAGGGGCGGAGTCTGCTTTTTGTGTGCCCAAGGCGATCTTGCTGACCGCCTGCCTACGTGCTGTTGGCATTCCCGCTGCATTGGGCTTCGCCGACGTTCGTAACCATTTGAATACGCCAAAGCTAACCGAGCTGATGCAAACGGATCTCTTCATTTACCACGGATACGTGCAGCTGTGGCTCGACGGGAGGCCCTACAAGGTTACGCCGGCCTTCAACATGGAGCTATGCAAGCGCTTCGGAGTAAAGCCTCTTCTCTTCGACGGGACGTCTGACGCTCTGTTTCACGAGTTCGACGAAAAGAATCA
>JAHCKB010000357.1 GCA_026125985.1 Bradyrhizobium sp. | reverse complement strand
TGGCGTCGCGTGCGGTCACCACGATCTCACCGGTTTCGCCGGCGGCCAAGGGTTCCCCACTGATGGGATCGCAGATCTGCACCACGTGATTGGGATGCGCAACATACCCTTCGCCGTCATCCTCATAAGCCACAAGACCCAGATCGGCCGTCGCATAGGCGGCCCAGGTTGTAACGCCATAGTCCGCTTCGATACGACGCCGTTTCGCCATCCAGTCGCCCATCTCGCCGCCGAGGAATGCTGATCTGACCTTCCAAGCGTTCCGCCCATACGCCTCGATTACCGTATCCGCCAATGTAAGGAAGAATGCCGTGCTGGCGCAGACCGCGGTCACGCCGGTTTCAACGATGATCTGCGCCTGCAGCTCACGGTTTCCCGTACCACCGGGAATGACCGTCGCGCCGACTGCACGCGCTGCTTCGTCGAACAAAAGACCTGCCGGGACCAGATGATAGGACCATGTGTTCAGGAGGAGATCGCCCACCGTGATCCCCGCAGCCTTGAACAGCTCCTTGAGGCCGTGCCCGCCACCTCCCGCCAATGAGGGCTCGAAGATCGGTCCGGGCGACACATAGATCCGCGACAGGCTTTCGAGATCGGCTGCGAGAAAGCCTCCAAAGGGCGGATTTTCCCTTTGGAGTGCCAGGAGCTGTTCTTTCTTCAGAACCGGCAGGCGAGAGAGATCCCTCAATGATCTGATGCTTGCCGGGTCGAAACCCGCCGCATCGAAGCGTGCCTTTAGGCCGGGCGCCTTACGTGCCGCCTGGCCATAGGCTGCAGCGATCTTCCGGTAAATCGCGTCGGGCATATGCTCGCTACCTCTCTCCCGCGCAAACTAAATAGGGCAGTCCTTGCGAAAATTCGGAGCGCGCTTCTCCCGATGTGACAGCACGCCTTCCTTGACGTCAGGGCCCATGAAACCCAGCATCTCGAACGCAGTGGAAGCGTCGAAGATTGGCCCGGCCTGGCGCAACCAATTATTCAGTGAATATTTCGTCCAGCGGATCGCGCTTTGCGCGCCGTTTGCCAACTCAACTGCAGTGTCGAGAGCGACTTGCTGCAGTTGATCATCGTCGACACACATGGATACCAAGCCAATGCGCTCGGCCTCTTCGCCGGAGATTGCCTTGCACGTCAGAAGATAATACTTTGCCTTGGCCATGCCGCAGAGCAGCGGCCAAATGATCGCCGCTACGTCACCTGCGGCAACCCCCAGGCGGGGGTGCCCGTCAACAATCTTGGCTCGCTTGCCTGCGATCGACACGTCAGCCAGAATTCCGACAACGAGCCCCGCACCCGCGGCTGGGCCATTGATCGCCGAGATGATAGGCTTGTTGCAATTGATGATGTTGTAAACGAGATCCTTGGCTTCCTTCCAGGTTCTCATCATCTCGTCGAAGTTGCCCGCTATTCTTTCGATCAGGCTGAAATCTCCCCCCGCCGAAAACGCCTTGCCAGCCCCCGTCACGATAACCGCGTTGATGTTGGGGTCGCGGTCGACATCAATCCACATGTCGGTCATTTGCGTGTGCGTTTCCGCATCCACGGAGTTGAAGGTTTCGGGACGATCGAACGTGATCCGAAGAACACGGTCCGCCGGATAGTCGAATTTCAGTTTGTTGTATTTGGCATAGCGGTCAGACATGGTGTGTTCTTCCTCCTTCAATGTACGGGCAATTATCTATCAGCCAGGCAAGCCGAGAACGGCTTTCGACAAGATATTGCGCTGGATCTCATTCGTCCCGCCGTAGATCGTGGTCGGTCGCGCCTTGTAGAAGTTCGCCAGCACGTCAACACCGACATTGCCGAGCTGTAAGGGACCGATCAGGCCGCCGTCAGGTCCGGCGGATTCGATCATGAGTTCGGTAATCTCTTGGAACGTCTCAGTGACCCAGATCTTCAGCATCGACACGTCGGGACCGAGCATTTCGCCGCGCTTGAGTTGGTCGGCGAAGCGGCTATAGAGCGCCGCGTGATCCTCAACATCCAGAGCGACTTTCGCAAAGCGATCGCGGAACACCGGATCGTTGAACATGCAGCGCCCTTGCGCAATCGTCCGTAACTGAACAAGTGCGTTTTGCGCCAGGTTGGGCGCACCGATGAAGATTCGCTCGAAGCCGAGCAGGGCCTTGGCCATCGTCCAACCCTTGTTCAGTTCGCCAACCAGGTTTTCGCGGGGCGCGCGAGCATTGTCGAAGAATACCTCGCAGAACTCGTCTTCACCCGCGAGCGTCGTGATCGTGCGAACTTCGATGCCCGGCTGGTTCATTTCGGCGAGCAAGAAGCTGATGCCCTCCTGTTTTTTTCGCGCATGAGAATCGGTGCGCACCAGCATAAAGATGTGCGTGGCGTCATGAGCCATCGTGGTCCAGATCTTCTGCCCATTGATCACGAAATAATCGCCGTCGATCACGGCACTCGTGCGCAGACTGGCGAGATCGGACCCCGAGCCCGGCTCGGAGTAGCCCTGACACCAGATGTGCTCACAAGTAAGGATACGCGGCAGCCAGTAGTGTTTCTGCGCCTGGGTGCCAAACTTGATGATAAGGGGGCCGACCATCTGCACACCCATGTCGCGGCCCCGCGTCACGCCCCAGCGCTGCTGCTCTTCATAAAAGATGAGGAGCTTCGAAGCTTCCAGACCCATGCCGCCATATTCGACCGGCCAAGCAGGCGCGACCATGCCCTTGGCGTAGAGCTTCTCGTGCCATTGGCGGATCTCGGCGAACTTCGCCCGATGCGGCAGATGGCGTAGCTCTTCGGGATACTCGGTCTCGAAGAAGGTGCGAACCTGGCGGCGGAACGCTTCGTCACTCAGTGCATTCCAGTCGGTCATCGACCTGCCTCATTTGCCTCAAGAGCGTCCATCCAACGAGCCCGGTGGTAGGCGGCATCCCCGAGCCAGGCCGAAAGCACAAGCGCACGGTTCAGAAACAAGCCGATGTCGAACTCGTCCGTATAGCCGACTGCACCGTGGAGTTGAATCGATTCCCGGGTGATCCTCTTGGCCGTGCTGCAGGCGCGAGCTTTGGCGCGGCTCGCCTCACGTGCGCGCGCGCGCGGATCGGTGAACACATGCATCCGGGCCAGCACCTCGCTCACCCCCGCCTCGGCCACCTGCTGAGCGACATACAGGTCTACGGCGCGGTGCTGGATGACCTGAAACGACCCGATTGGCTTGCCGAACTGCTCGCGCGTCTTCACATAATCGAGGGTCAGTTCGAGTGCTTTAGCGCTGACGCCGACCAGCTCGGCGGCGGCGAGCGCCGTGGCGTCGGCGACGACGGTGGACAACGCTTCCGATACCACCGAGCCTTCGGCCAGCAATTTACCTGGGGCGTCGACAAAGCCGATGTCGCAGAGCTGGCTTCCGTCGGACTGTCGCCGCAGCTCCGAGTAGATCCCCTTGCCATCAGCGTCGAGGGCAACGAGAACGGGCTTCGAATCATTTTGCGCAACCACGAGCAATTGATCCGCGCCGACGGCCCCGGCAATCCAGGCCTTTGAGCCGTTCAGCACCTTACCGTCGAAACGGCATGCCATTTGGTCAGAGTAACCTCGAAGACCACGTTCCTGCCAAGCGAGGGCGCAGGCGATTTTGCCACTGATAGCCGTAGCGAGCATCGCATCGCCAGGACATACCCGTTGAATCATTCCGATCGCAAGTGCGATGGCTGACACCACCGGTTCGGGCGTGAGCGCGCGACCAACTTCTTCCACGATCACACCGGCCGCTGTAAGTCCCATGCCAAGTCCGCCGACCGCTTCTGGGGCGGCGACACCGAGCACGCCAGCATGGGCCAGTTCGTTCATCACCTGTCGGTCCCAGCCCTTGTCGCGAGCGTTACGGGCGCGTGCGATGCCGCCCGCGCGCTCAAAGAGTGTGCGCACGCTTCCGCGCAGCATCCGCAAATCGTCCTGTGAATGCGCCCTCACATTGCTCATGACGGCGGCGCTGCCTTTCGCTTAACCATCGCGGCGGTATCGACGGTCAGCACGGGCTCTCCTGCCATGTTGCGCGCTTCGACACGGTAGCTGACGACACCCCGATCGGGCTTGGTTTGGGAGGGCCTCACTGCCTGCATCTTCAATGTAACATCAAGCGGCTCATTCGCCCGCACAGGCGCGTTCCAAGATAGTCTCTCGAAACCCAAACCACCGATGTTTGCGACCCCCGTCATGAAGTCCCGCATAATCGGCCTGAATACGAGGAGGAGTGTCTGGAACCCCGATGCGATCAGACCGCCATGGATTTGCTTGGCATAGTATTCATCCGTATGCAGCCGCTGCGGATCCCATTCCCTGGCGAACGAAATTATCTCGTCCTTGCTTAAGGGAGGGGTGCGGAACGCAAAAATTTGTCCGACCTTGAAATCCTCCAAGTACTTCACGGCCGATGCCCTTCCTCCGTCGGCGCAAAACCATCGTCAAAGCCGCTCTGCCCCGCGATCCGGCAACGGTTGAATT
>JAHCKB010000356.1 GCA_026125985.1 Bradyrhizobium sp. | reverse complement strand
CGCTTCGGGGGAACAGCTCGAGATAATAGATCGTCGCACCCGTCCGCTGCGATACGCCCGGAACGGATGTCGTCTGCGCGAGATAGCCGCCGTTTTCTCCAACCCTTACCAGCCAGTCGGCCAGCACGCCGCCGCCTTCGCCGCCCATGGCGAGGATCGCAATGTTGATGGACTTTGCGTCCGTCATGCCGCAACTCCGGCCTTGCCCGTTTCGGCCAGTCGCCGCTGCAGGGCGGATATCGCGATACGCCTCAGGTACGCCCGCGCACGCTCCCATCGCGACGGATTGCTGACGACGGAAGCGCGATAGAAGGACGGGCACAGGACCGCGGCATGAGCAACTTCCCCGCACAACCCGCAGCCGACGCAGGAGCGCATGACCTTTGTGACCGGCTCCTGCCGCAGTGGGTCCGGATTTGGCGCGATGGTCAGCGACGGACATCCGGAAAGTCGGATACAGGAATGATCGCCGGTGCAGGTGTCGGGGTCGACGCCGAACCGCTCCTGCACCGTTCGCAGGCCTTCCTTGATCCGCTGTTGCAAGCGCGGGCGCTCGCGACGCTGCCGGTTCAGCATGCATTCGGAGCGGGCCACGATCACCTTGGGACCTCTGGTCGCGGTCAGCAGCGCGTCTTTCAGCATATCTCGCATCCGCGTCACGTCGTAGGTGCGGGCGATCGTGCGAACCCAGCCGATCCCGACGCCCCTGACCGCTCGCTCGATCGTGTTCCGCGTCGCACGCTGGCGGTTGTCGGCTTCCGACGACATGACGTCCTGGCCGCCGGTAGCCGCCGAATAGCCGTTGTCGATGATGATCTGGACACCGTCGTTCCTGTTGAACACGGAGTTGCCGATCGATGAGACCAGTCCGTTGTGCCAGAACCCGCCGTCGCCCAGAATGGCAATCGCGCGCTTGCTTTCCGCCGCACCCAGCGCCGCCGCCCCGGCGCCGCCGAGGCCGTACCCCATGACCGTGTTGCCGATCTCGAACGGTGGAAACGTCGAGAACAGATGGCATCCGATGTCGCAACTGATGTGATGACGACCGAGCTCCCGCTCGGCGAGTTTGATGGCCGCGAAGATCGGCCGCTCCGGACAGCCGGTGCAAAACGAGGGAGGGCGCCCCTGCACATTCGCGGCGACCAGCGAAAGCGCTGCTTCCATCTTGCCGTCTGCCGCCGTCTCGGCGGTGGCGGACAGAAGATCCGGGCGATAGGCACGAAGGAAGCGGACGAGCCCCGCCTTGATCACGGCGCCGGTATATTCGCCTGCGAGAGGCAGCATGCTCTTGCCTTCGCATCGCGTCGGCACGGCAGCCCTGCGCAGGATGGTGTTGATGGAATGTTCGATGAATTCGGGCTGGCCTTCCTCCACCAGAAGAATGGCGCGCTTGCCCTCGCAGAACCGGATGACTTCCGGGTCCACAAGGGGATAGGTGACGTTCAGGACATAGACCGGCACGCGGGTCTCGCCGAAGGCATCGGCGAGCCCGATCGTTTGCAGTGCGCGCATTGTCGTGTTGTAAAGTCCGCCCTGTACGACGATGCCGACGTCACGGGCATCGCCATCGAAGATCTCGTTCAGTCCATGTTCCTCGATGAACTTGACGGCTGCCGGCCAGCGCTGTTCGACCTTTTCCTTCTCGTGCTGGTAGCTTGCCGGCGGCAGAATGATACGGTCGGCGGCGCGTTGCGGTGAAGTGCGTGCATCCTGCAGTGTAAAGGTCGCCTGCATATTGTTCCTGGCCGTGAACGAGCCGTAGACGTGGCAGGCGCGGATGCGCAATTCCAGCATGACGGGCGTATGTGAGGCTTCAGAAAGGGCAAAGCCGGTCTCGACCGCTTTCACGATCGAAGGCAGGTTCGGGCGCGGATCGAGCAGCCAGATCTGCGATTTCATCGCAAAGGCGTGGCTTCGTTCCTGCATGATCGAGGACCCCTCGCCATAGTCCTCGCCGAGGATGATCAATGCGCCGCCGGTGACGCCGCTCGACGACAGGTTCGCTAGCGCATCGGACGCGACATTGACGCCGACGACCCCTTTGAACGTAATTGCGCCGCGCAGCGGATAGTTGATCGATGCCGCCAGCGTGGCGGCCGCCGCTGCCTCATTGGCGCTCATCTCGAAGCGGATGCCGAGTTCGTCGAGAATGTCGGCGGCATCCGACAGCACGTCGACGAGATGCGATATCGGCGCGCCCTGATAGCCTGCGATGTAGTTGACGCCGGACTGCAGCAGCGCCTTGGTGACGGCCAGAATGCCTTCGCCCTTGAATTCCTGCCCGGCGCCAAGCCTCAGGAGTTCCACTTCCTTCTTGAACGAGCGCTCCGCCATGACATCCGTTCTCCCGCCGCCGGCGCCGGGCAGCGCTTCGTCTCAAACGCTGAGCATTTGAATATAAAAACCGGCACCGATTCTTGACCGAAATCATCTCGCTCGCCGCAGGGAGCCGCTAGGCTGACGATTGCGGCGGTGCGGAAGCGGTGGCGGCTGTCCAGCTCATCGGAAGCCCGAGACGCCGGGTCTTTTGGTCACGGCCTCGAGGAGTTGGCCCGCCGTCCAGCCTTGACCTGGAAAGGGCGGACGCTTCGCGAGGGAGCCAGCGCGAGGCACCCGTTCGCAAGTCGCTCAAAGGCAAGACGCGGGGAATTTTTCCGTTGCGATGATGAAATCGCACGGCTGGTTTGCCCGACGTGTCAGTGTCACCGCAATGTAGCCGAAGGCATCATCCCGGCGCGGCCTTGCTACTTTGCATGGGGTTGTTTTCGATATTTGGGTCGAGAGCGAGTCTCTTACCGGTTCCTGCGGCGGCGATGAGAATAGGCTGGTGGGCCCGGCAGGACTCGAACCTGCAACCAGACCGTTATGAGCGGCCGGCTCTAACCATTGAGCTACGGGCCCCGCCGCGGACGGCCGCACCAGGCGGCCGGCAGCGGTGCGGACCTCGTTTACAGGGTGTGCTTCAGTCCCGCAATGCCGCCGCTCAATCCACCGAAACGCCGGCGAATTCGACGACCTTGCGCCATTTCTCGGTTTCGTCGGCGACGAGCTTGCCGAATTCGGCCGGGCTCATCGGCCTCGGAACGCCGCCGACCGCAGCGAGCTTCGCTGCCAGCTTCGGATCCTTCAGCGCTTCGCCGACGGCCTTGTTCAGCTTTGCGATGATTTCCGGGGGCGTGCCCTTGGGCACCGAGATGCCGTAGAAGCCGACCGATTCGAAGCCCGGCACGGTCTCGGCGATCGACGGAATGTCCGGCACGCCCGGCCAACGCTGCGGCGAGGCCACGCCGAGGCCGCGCAGCGTGCCGCCGCGTACCTGCTCCAGTGCGCTCGGCATGTTGTCGAAGATGAGCTGTACCTTGTTGGAGATGATGTCCGGAATGGCCGCCGCGGATCCCCGATAGGGGACATGGAGCATGTCGCACTTGGTCATCGCCTTGAACAGTTCCGCCGACATGTGCACCGAGGTGCCGTTGCCGGAGGAGGCATAGGAGATCTTGCCGGGATTGGCCTTGCAGTAATCGATGAACTCCTGGACGGTCTTCACCGGCATCTCGTTGCTGACCACCAGCATGTTGGTGAGTTGCATGATGCTGGCGACAGGTGCGGTGTCGCGGATGAAATCGAAAGGAAGCTTCTTGTAGAGCGAGGCGCTGATGGCGTTGTTGGGCGCGACGAAGATCAGCGTGTAGCCGTCCGGCGCCGCGCTGATGCCGGCCGCAGCCGCGATATTGCCGCCGGAGCCGGTGCGGTTCTCGACCACGAATTGCTGGCCGAAATGATCCGACAGCCATTGCGCCATGATCCGCGCCACAGTGTCGACAGGGCCGCCCGCGGTGAATCCGATCATCCAGCGCACGGGGCGGCTGGGATAGTCGGCGGCAGATGCAAGCGAAACGCTCGAAGCGAGGCCGAGTGCGCAAACGATCGGCAAAAGCGTCGTGCGCCAGAAGCTGTTCATGGACTCCACCTTTGTGTTTGTTCTTGGTTGGCGGGGCATGCTTCTTCCACAAAACAGGTGGTTTGCATATACCGTTGATTGCGTAATGATGGGGCAGCCCATTGCACAGGACACAGAGAATGAAATTCGCCTGGATCGTTTGTGCGGGTGCGCTGCTCGGGGCGAGCCATGCCGCAGCGCAAGATGGAGGCAGGGCTATTCCAAAAATCACGATCAGTCTGGGTACGGCAACGCCCGGCGGCGGCTTTCCGCTCTATAGCAACGCCCTGGCCGAGCTCATGAATGCGGCCGACTCCACACTCGTCATTGAGCCGCGCAACACCAAGGGAAGTAGCGAGAACGTTCCGCTGCTGGAGGCGGGCCGGCTCGATATCGCATTGGTCGCAGGCGAACCTGCCTATGAGGCCTTCATGGGGATTGGCCGGCCGGCGACAGCCCTGAAGATACTGACGGCGATGTATTCCAGCCCCGGCATGTTCATGGTGCGGGCCGACAGCCCTTACAAAACCATCCG
>JAHCKB010000355.1 GCA_026125985.1 Bradyrhizobium sp. | reverse complement strand
TCGACCGACCGGCTGCGTCTCGCCGATTGAATCAAAGCGAGCGCAATAATGGAACTTTAGGAAGGGTGTTCGCGGATTGTCAATGCGACGCCGGGCAGCGCATGCGGGACGCACGATAACAATCGAGATTGACTATCGACCGATTTGCACGACGGCAGGATGCCCGCACTGCTCTGAGCATCAGGTCCTCGACAACGATGGCTGCGTCCGACCTTGACGTTAAGGCTGCCTGCGCAGCAGCCGCCGATCGAAGTCCAACGGATAGCGATCGGCCTTCTCATAGGCTGAGAGGATGTCGGCTAGAAAACGGTCATTCCTGATCCGAATCTGTCTGGTGTCGGGAAGAAGCCGCTTTCGCGCAATTTCCGCTTCGGTCTTGAGCATGGTCTCCGACATCGTCAGCAGCTTGCCGCCGGAGACGACGATGGTGCCGTCGACCATCACCGTGTGCACGCCCTTGCCGGATTCGCTGTACACAAGCTGCCGAACGGCGCTGTTGAGCGGGCGATAGCTGGCATCGTCGAGATCGATCATCACGAGATCGGCGCGATAGCCGGGCCGCAGCAAGCCAAGTTCGTTTGACAATCCCATGGCGCGCGCGCCGCCGAGGGTGACAGCCTTGAATGCCTCGCGCGCCGCGCCGGTGTCGCCGGCTTGCGAATACAGACCCCAGAACAGGGCGAACATTTTCATCGACTGGAAGATGTTCTGCGCGTCGTTGCCGCTGCAGTTGTCGCAGCCCAGGCTGATATTCGCGCCCGATTGTGCGTAATCGACGACGGGAGCAAAGCCGTTGAGCAGCTTCATATTGCTGATCGGATTGCAGGCCAAGCTGGCGCGGGCCGCGCCGAATCGCTCGATCTCGGACGGGCCGATCCAGACGCCGTGTGCGATGGTCAGCCGTTCGTTCAGCAGTCCGACCCTGTCGAGGTGGGTCACCAGCGACCCTTCCGGATATTCCATCCGTGCCAGCACCGCTTGCGATTTGGCCTCGTAAACGTGCGTGAAGACCTGAAGTTGATGTTGCCGTGAGAGGTCTGCCGTCCAGTGCAGCAAGGCATCCGAGCAGCGCTGCGGCGCCGAAGGACCCAGCGCCCAATGCAAACGGTCGGTATGGGATGCGACACGCTCGCTAATCAGCGCCTGCAAGGCTGTGGTGTCGGTCGCGTCGGGGAGTTGAGTTTTGACTGAATCAGGAAGGTCACGCCAAAACGGAACGCAATCGACGGCAGCGCGGTCGGAATATTGCAAGGCCAGAACGACGCGGATGCCGCTCTCGCCGTAAGAGCGTTGAATGCTGTCGAGATGGTCGCGGTCCGCGTCGACGATCGAGACCATGTCCTGCACGGTCGTGATGCCGTTGAGCAGGCAGTCGGCAGCGCCGAGGCGCGTTCTCAGCGCGATGTCGTCGTCGGAGGGGCGCTCATAATTGTGGGGCGCGCTATAGAGCTGCCATGCGTCGAGCGGAAGCTGCTCGAACAGACCACGCAGCATCACGTCGTGCGAATGGTAGTGCGCATTGATCAGCCCGGGGATGATCAGCTTGCCGTGGGCGTCGATGGTGGTGACGGCGGTGCTGCGGCGCGCCGACTGGGCATTGTTGCCTACGGCGACGATCCTCCCGTCCTCGATCAAAAGATCTGACGGCTCCGGCTGGTCGAGATCGCCGTCGAGATCGAGCACGCGCCCGCCAGTGATGAGGATCGGTTGACGCGGGTCGGACATTCTCGTTTCCGGTCAGGCAGGAGGAGCGATCCGCCTCGGGCGAGGCGGATCGCGGTGGTTATGCGACAACGCGCTCGGGGGCGACAAGCGCCGGCCGGTCCTCGTGTGCCGAGCCGACCAACTCGTTCACGTCCGCGATGCCGTTTTCCTCGAGGAACCGGGTAAGCTCGCCGAGCGCGCGGGGCAGGGCCATCGGGTCGACATAGTTGATGGTGCCGAAGCCGACCGCGCGCGCACCCGCCGCCATGAACTCGATCACGTCGCGGAAATCCGTGACGCCGCCCATGCCGAAAATCGGAATCTGCACGGCGCGATAGACTTCCCAGACCATATAGACCGCGAGCGGCTTGATCGCTGCGCCCGACAGCGCGCCGATCTTGTTGCCGATCATCGGTTTGCGCGTCACATGATCGATGCACATGGCGCGCGGCGCATTGATCATCGAAATTGCGTCAGCGCCAGCAGCTTCGACCGACTTCGCCACCTTGAGCAGCGAGGTGTAGTCCGGCGCGAGTTTGGCGATGACCGGCAGCTTGGTCTTGCTGCGCACATGCTTGACCAGCTTGTAGGCCGAGTCCGGATCGTAACCGAAGTCGAGGCCGCCCTGCTTGAGGTTGGGGCACGACAGATTAAGCTCGATGCCGGCGAACACGTTGAGCGAATCGCAGCGCTCGACGATTTCCACATATTCGTCTTCGGTTCGTCCGATCACGCTCTGAATGATCGGCAGCTTCAGCGTCCTCAGGATCGGCACGTCATGGGCGACGAAATGCTCCCATGTGTTGCACGGAATACCGACCGAGCTGTGCAGGCCGGCCGTTGTTTCAAGCACGCGCGGCCCCGGATTGCCGGGCCATTTGTAGTTGCGCACCGTCTTCGGCACCAGCACGCCCATCGTTTCGACGGGGAAGAACTGGCTGAAGTTTCCATGATGACCGTAGGTGCCGGACCCGACGGTCAGCGGGTTCTTCATCTCGATTCCGGCGATCGTCACGCGAAGATTAGGCGCGGGCATGGACGACCTCCCAGGTGTCGAAAATGGGACCGTAGTGACAGACCTCGCGGAAGGCGGTCTCCTTGCCCTCGCGATCGAGATTCACGTCGATGACGCAGCCGTGGCAGTCGCCGAAGCCGCACGCCATGTGCTGCTCCATCGCGATTTCAGCCGGCATGCCGCGCCGTTCGGCAAGCGCATGCACCGCGCGCGCTAAGCGGTTCGAACCGCAGACGTAGAACGCATCGAACGGATGCCGCTTGTCGAGGCCGATGAGATGGTCGGTCACCTGTGCGACGCTCGGCTCATCGTCGGTGTGGGTGATCACCGTGCAGCCGCGTTCGCTGAAAATGTCGAGCCCGACGAGATTGGGCGTCGTGCGTGCGCTGAGCAGCGCATGGATGGCGATGCCGCGATCGGCGGCCGCGTCGACCAGGGTCGGCAGTGCGGCGATGCCGATGCCGCGACCGATCACCGCGATATGTTTCGCCTGCGCGGGAAGTTTGAAGCCGCGACCGAGCGGTCCGATCACGTCGCAAACGCCGCCTTCCGGCAAGGCCGAGGTCATCAGCCGGGTGCCGTCGCCGATCACCTTGTAGGCGACCTGCAGACGGCGGCGGTCCGGGCTGACCCGATACACGCTGAATGGCCGGCGCAGATAAGGCGTGAGCCCGGGGATACGGATATTGACGAACTGACCTGGCGCGAGAGGGCCGGCGATGGTCGGCGCTTCGACCTCGATCAGCCAGTAATCGCCCGTAAGCGGGCGGTTCCACACGACAGGAGCATTGACCTGTTGGAGCAAGGCGGCTCCTCCACTGCGATGACGAGAGAAATTGGATACAAAAATACGATTGCCCAATCAAGTCCCATTTGCAGGGGTCAGCTCGCCGGCCACAGGCACGGCGATGGCCGCAGCGACGTCGTCCGCGGGACACCGCTGGCACGACAGCGTGTGCAGTTTGGCCAGAGCGGCTTCCGGTGTGAGATCCCGGCCATTCAGCACCCCGCAATCAGCGAGTTGGCGCCCTGTTTCATAGAGTGCCGGGTTCAATGTGCCGTGTGGGCACTGAGAAATGCCGAGGAGGGGGATGCGATCCGCGCTGATTGCCGTCAGGGCGCGCCGGATCGCGGGATCGGCCGTGGGACCGGTTCCGGCACCGTGGAGCCCGAGCACGAGACCGGCCCGATGGTGATCGGCGGCCGCGCGCAACAGCGAGGCGTCGATGCCCGGAAACAGCGTGACGATGGCCGCGCGATCGGTGACGATCGCCGGTGGGGGATCGCGCCGTGGGGTGGTCGGCGCAAGCAACGTTGTGGTGTCGATGTCGACAGAACCGTTGACGTGGGCGAGGCGCGGCCAGTGCGGCGATCGGAATCCATCGCCGGGCTCTGTGCTCCATTTCCGGGCGCGATTACCGCGCAGGAGCACACCGTCAAAGAAAATACAGACTTCGCGGACCGGTCCTCTCGCGCAGGCAAACGCGCCTTGCAGATTGCGCTCGCCGTCGCTCGCCGGCATCGCGAACGGGATTTGCGCGCCGGTCAGGATCACCGCCTTGTTGAGGTCGGCGAGCAGAAACGACAACGCGCTCGCGGTATAAGCCAGCGTGTCGGTCCCGTGCAGGATGACGGCGGCGTCGAAATGATCGCGCTCCGCCCATAGCAGATCCGCAAGCCGATGCCATGTGTGCGGGCTGGCATTGGCGCTGTCGATCAGCGGATCGAGCGTGATGAGGCGATGGCGTGCGCCGGTGCC
>JAHCKB010000354.1 GCA_026125985.1 Bradyrhizobium sp. | reverse complement strand
CGTCGGCGTCCCCCGCATCTACGAAAAGCTGCAGCAGGGCTTCCTGTTCAAACTCGGCGAGAGCGGCGCGTTTCGTCAGCGTTTCACCCGGGCATGCCTTGCATGGGGACGGCGGCTCTCCGATCGCAGGCAGGAAGGCAAGGCGGGATGGTCCGACCGGCTCGCCTATGCCCTGCTCTACCTGCTGATGTTCCGCAACATGCAGCGGCATCTTGGTTTTGCCTACAGCCTGCACCGGCTCTGTGCAGGCGCGTCGATCTCGCCCGAAACGCTGCGCTTCTTCGACATCGTCGGCAGGCCGGTTTCGCAAGGCTATGGCCTTACCGAAAGCGGCGGCGTGGCATTCATTCAGACCCCCGGCCATCACCGCATCGGCGGCTGCGGCGTGCCGATGGCGCAGACCGAATGGAAACTCGACACCGACGGCGAGATCCTTCTGAAGAATCCCGGCGTATTCAAGGGTTACTTCCTGGACGAAAAGGCCTCGACCGCCTCGCTCGAACCCGGCGGATGGCTGCGGACCGGCGACATCGTCGAGGTCATCGAGAACGGCGAAATCGCAGTAGTCGACCGCAAGAAGGCGATCATCATCACGGCCGGCGGCAAGAACATCGCCCCCTCCGAGATCGAGAACGCACTGAAGGATTCCGAATTCATCAAGGAAGCCATCGTGGTGGGCGAAGCGAGGAAATACCTCGGCGCCATCGTTCAGGTGGATTTCGACAATGTCGGCCGCTGGGCGCGCGATCACGCCCTCCCCTACACCAACTACAAGTCGTTGTCCCAGCTCGCCGAGGTCCACGACCTAGTCGGGAAGATCGTCAACGAGACCAACAAGCGTTTCGCCCGGGTGGAAAACATCCGCCGCTTCGCCATCCTGGAAAAGGAGCTAGATCATGACGACGGCGAACTCACTGCGACGCAGAAGGTGCGCCGCGCGCTGATCGAGAAGAAGTTCGCTCGCGAACTCGCCATCATCTATCCCGCGGAGAACTGATGCAATATCTCGTCCAGCTCCTGATCTCGGGTCTTGCGATCGGCGCCATCTATGGCCTGATCGCGATGGGATTCGCATTGATCTACAAGTCGACCGGACTGGTCAATTTTGCACAGGGTGAGATGACGATGATCGTCGCCTACATCGCGTGGAGCATTTCGACCAGCGTCGACGGCAATCCCTTTATCGTGGCGATCGGCGCCATCATCGCTGCAGTCGCACTCGGTCTCGTCGTGGAGCGCGTGGTCATGCGACCGATGCTGGGCGAGCCGGTGTTCGCTACCGTCATGGTGACGATTGGCCTGGCCGTCATCCTGCGCTCTTCCATCAACTTCATCTGGGACGCCTATCCGCACGACCTCGACATCGGCTTCGGCCGCGGCATCCTGCGAGCCGGCGGTATCGGCATCCGCACCGGACAGATCGCCGTCATTGCGACGCTGCTGGCGCTGCTCGCCGCAATCTGGGCGTTCTTCCGCTACAGCAAATTCGGCGTGGCCATGCGCGCGGTGGCCGCCGACGACCGCACTGCGCTGCTGATGGGAATCAGTGCGCCGCGGGTTCACGCCGCAGCATGGGCCGCATCGTCGGTCATTGCCGGCATCGCCGGGGTGTTCTTCGCCATTTCCTACGACCTTTCGCCGGCGATGTTTCAGCTTGGACTGAAGGCGTTCCCGGCAACCATCCTGGGCGGCCTCGATGCCGTGCTCGGCTCCGGTGTGGGCGGCCTGCTGATAGGCATCACCGAGAATCTCGCCGGCGGCTATCTCGGCTCGGGAATGAAGGAGGTCGCTGGCTTCCTGATGATCATCGTGGTGCTGATGGTTCGTCCGTTCGGCATTTTCGGCGAACGCGACATCGAGAGGGTCTAGGGCGATGCGGACCCGCGATTACAAGCAGACCTATCGCGAGCTGGTGGCGCTGACCGATTCGGTGCCGGTTTGGCTGTGGTCGGCGATCCTCATTGCGGCACTGATTATCGCGCCGCACATACTGAACGCCTACACGCTTTCGTTCCTCACCATCATCCTGATCACCGTCGTCGGGGTGCTCGGCCTCAACATCCTGACCGGCTATACCGGCCTCATCTCGCTGGGCCATGTCGGCTTTCTCGTTACCGGCGCCTATGCCTATGCGGTGCTGGTCTCCAAATACCAGATGCCGCCAATCGTGGGCTTCCTTGGCGCGGGTGTGATTCCGGCGCTCGCCAGCCTGATCGTGGGTGCGCCCTCGCTGCGGCTGAAGGGGCTTTATCTTGCCATCACGACGCTGGCCTTTTCCTTCATCATCAACACGGTGATCCTGGAGGCGCGCACGGTGACCAACGGTGCGCGCGGCATCGCCGTGAAGAGGCCAGAGCTGTTCGGCATCAGCTTCGAAAGCGAGGCCGCGTTCACCTATCTATGCCTCGGCTTCGCCGTCCTCACGCTGTTTGCCACGTTGAACATCCGCCGTAGCCGGGTCGGACGTGCTTTCGTGGCCATCCGCGACAACGACATTGCTGCCCGCGTCATGGGCATCAATCTGCATACCTACAAGCTGCTCGCCTTCGTCACCTCCGCCTTCATCACCGGCATCGCCGGCGCGCTCTACGGCATCTATCTTTCATTCGTCAGCGTCGAGGGCTTTCCATTTCTGCTCAGCATCGAAGCGCTCGCGATTCTGATCGTCGGCGGCCTCGGTTCGGCGCTGGGCGCCGTGCTCGGCACGGTTTTCATCGTGCTTTTGCCGGAGGCGACCCGCCTCGTCTTCAGCCTGTTCAGCACCCAGATGGATGCGCTGTTTTCAACCGGGGCCCAGGAGCTCAAGAGCATGCTCTATGGGGTCGTCATCATCCTGTTTCTGCGCTTCCAGCCGCGCGGACTGGTGGGCCTGTGGCACGACGTCAAGCGAACATGGGTGCACTGGCCGTTGCGTTACTAACCTGACCAATCAATCGAGGGAGGAGACAATGAGAAAATATCTGACGACACTTTCCCTGCCGCTGCTGCTGGCGGGCACGCTGGCGGCGAGCGACCGCGCCTTTGCTGCCGAGCAGGGCATCACCGACACCGAGATCGTCATCGGCGACGTCGAGCCGCTCACCGGCCCCCCGGCGCTGCTCGGGGTTGCCGCCTCGATCGGCCACAAGATCGCGATCGCCGAGGCCAACAATGCCGGTGGCATCAACGGCCGCAAGATCAAGTACGTACTGGAAGATGACGGTTACGTTACCGCGCGCACCATCCAGGGCGTCAAGAAGGTGATCGAGGTCGACAAGGCCTTTGCCATGCTCGGCATTTCCGGTTCAGGCCAATCCATCGCCGTGATGCCGGTGCTGGAGAAGGCCGGCATTCCCACCGTGATCGACGTCGCGCCGGTCAAGTTCCTGTGGGAGCCGCCACGCAAGAACGTGTTCGTGGTCGGACAATCCTACGAGGAAGGCATCATCCACCTCGTCACCTATCTCGCAGAGAAGAATCCCGGCAAGAAGTGGGGCCTGATCACGCAGGACGACGACTACGGCATTACCGTGCGCGACGGCTTCGACACCGTGGTCAAGGCCAAGAAACTCAACGTGGTCTATAGCGGCAACTACAAGAAGGGTCAGAGGGACTTCTCGTCCGACATGCTGCAACTGAAGGATTCAGGCGCCGAGGTGTTCCTGGCCGGCGGTATCATCGCCGAGAATATCGCGATGATGAAGGAGCTCGAGAAACTCAACGTCAAGCCGGTCACCGGCATCTTCTGGCCCGGTCGCATCGAGCCGGTGCTGAAGCTGATGGGACCCGCGGGCAATGGCATCTACGCGGTCGACTATGTCGAGCCGTTTGCCAGCGCTGCCGGCAAGGCGTTCCTGGAGAAGGCCAAGCCGCTGGTGTCGGAAGCCGAATTCAAGGGAATCAACCGCTACACCATGACCGGCTATGCCGCGGCCAAGGTGCTGATTGCCGCCATCGCGCGTTGCGGCAAGGAGCCGACCTGGGCCTGCACCATCTCCGAGCTCGAGAAGACCAAGAGCGTCGAGACCGGCGTGATGGCGCCAGTCTCTTTCGGTCCCGGTGTGCGCTTCTCCAACCAGAAGCTGCAGATCATGCAATCGGACTTCCCGACGCTGAGCTTCAAGCCGGTGAACTGAGGCTGTGAAAGTCCTGATCGTCTACGCCCATCAGGAAGCGCAGTCTTTCAATGCTGCGCTTCTCACGCGGTCGGTCGAGGTACTGACCGCGTGCGGGCACGAGGTGAGGATTTCCGATCTCTACGCGATGCGCTTCAATCCGGTGGCGACCGCCGACGACTTCCAAGAGCGGCGGTTTCCCGACCGGCTGCAATATGACCGCGAGCAGAAATACAACTATCAGCACGGCAGCCTCAACGACGATATCGTCGGCGAGATCGAAAAGCTGCTGTGGTGCGACATGCTGATCCTGCAGTTTCCGCTGTGGTGGTTTTCGGTACCCGCCATCATGAAGGGCTGGATCGATCGCGTGTTCGTCAACGGGGTGGTCTACGGCGCGGGCCGTCGCTACGACACTGGCGGGCT
>JAHCKB010000353.1 GCA_026125985.1 Bradyrhizobium sp. | reverse complement strand
CCATGAAGACGTCGCAGCCTTTGGCAATCTCGCGGATGATCTCCTGCCCCTCGGGGCTCGCGATATTGACGGTGACCGACTTCTTGTTGCGGTTGGCACAGAGATAGAAGGAATTGTTGTTGTTGGCCTTGCCTTCGGGATCGGCGAGATAAGGCGGACCGAAGGCACGGGCGTCGTCGCCGCCGCCGGGGCGCTCGATCTTGATCACCTCGGCGCCGAGATCGCCCAGCATCTGCGCCGACAGGGGGCCGGCCAGCACGCGCGTGAGGTCAATGATCTTGATGCCGGAAAGCGGCAGGGCCGACATGGGTTCCTCCGAAAGAGCCTGTTCTTGTCACGCGGGAACTCCCGCGGGTTCTGAGGCTAGCGGATACACCATTTTCGCGCGCCGAGCACTGCGCGGCAGGCATGAAGCCATACACCGGCTGCCGTGCCGCGGCGGGCGGGATGCACTCTACACCCCGACGCGATGCGGGCTCGTCGGACCGTTGAAACGACATTGATCGCATTTGCGGGCGTCCGGCTTGCCGGTAAGGTGGCGCGGCTCGGTCCAAGGTGCATGAATGAACATAGGCCGGACGATCGCCATTTGCCTTGCCGTCGCAGCCGCGATCACGGCGCCGTTCGCTTTCGGCACCTCGCGACCCCAAGCCAATGCGCGAAGCTGGATCCCGCTCACGCCCGAGCAGCGGATGGAGATCGTAGCCAAACTGGAGAACTCGAAAAACTGCCGCTATTTCGAGACCCAGATCGAGGCGCGCGACGTACTCGGGCTGACGGTGGACCCCAAAGACATCGACGACGCGCTGCGATGTCACCGCGACCAGGATGCGCTGCGCGACGGGGGCGAAATGCGGCCTTATTTCTCGCTGCCGCGCTATCTCGCCGTCAACGCCGGGACTGCTCTGGCGAGCGCACTCGCCGTACTCGGACTTGCGATGATCTTCCCTGCCCTGCGTCGGCGCACCGCGCGAGGCTAGCGGAACCTCAACCGTATCGCTTCTTGCGACCGCGGTGGCTACCGGCTGCTGGCCTTGGCGTTGCTGGCCTTGGCGCGGCTGGCGCGCCACTCCAGGAATTCGCGGTAGAGTGCATCGCGCTCGCGCGGTACGGCAGCGACCGCGGCAGGCGTCGGCGCAGGTGCTCGCACCGCGCCCGAGGCGGCGGATACCGCAGGCGACGGCGGCAAATTGCGGTCGAGCCATTCCTGCGCGGCGCGGAAGCGCGTCCACCCGGCCACCTCCGCCCGCACCGCGAACTCCGTCCATTTCGGGTGAAACGGCGGCTGTTGCAGTCGCTCGATCTTGGTAAAGAGCTGATCGACCAGAAGCTGCAGCCGGCGGTAGCGGTCGGTCTTCGGCGCCCAGTTATAGGCGGCCAGCACGGCTTCGGCCGCGATGGTGTCCACTTTTCCGCCCAGCGGTACCAAGTTCGGATAGTCTGCGGCGGACAGCTTCGAGGGCAGATACTCCTCCTGCAGGGTCCTGGCGTATTCGACCGGCACCAGATGCAGGTTGCGGTCGGTGATCTGCTTCAGCCAGGTCAGCGGCTTGCCCTCGATCGCCACGATGGCGTCGACCTCACCGTTACGCAGCATATCCACCGCCAGGCGCGGCTCCATATAGATGAGGTGCGGCCTGATGCCGAGCCTGTCGAACACGTTGATTGCCGTCACGAATGTGGACGAGTCAGGAAGGTCGACCACCACCGTCTTGCCGTCGAGATCCCTCATGCTGGCGATCGAGCGCGGCGCCAGCACATGCATTTCCTCGTTGAACAATTTCGCCACGTAGACGAACTGGTTGCGGATGTCGTCAGCGAAATCCTTGCGCTCTAAATAGGCGAGCGTGTCCTTGCGCACGATTCCGGCGTCGACCCCCCGAAGCAGCAGCACGTCGGCGACCGCCTGCACCGAGCCGCGGCCCATCACCGGCAACACACGCAGGTTCGTGCCGTCGTCAAGGACAGAGGCGAGATCAGCGCTAATCTGCGCATAAGTGCTGCCGAAGGAGCCGGTCACCAGGCTCACGGTGTTGGCGTTGACCTGGTTGGCCAGATCGCGCTTGGCGCTTCCATAGCGGAAGATCGATTTGAAAGATTCACTCACGGTGCCGGGATCGATGCCGCTGCGCACAGGCCCGAAATGCTGCCAGTGCCCGCCGTCGAAGCGCATCATCCGCATCTGCTCGATCGGCGCGTGGTCCCTGGCCGAGGTGTTGATGACAATGCCGGGGACCATCATGGGTATCTGCAGGCCCTTGAGCGCACGCGCCTGCTTCATGATGTTCTCCCGGGACAGGTCGTCGCCGCACTTCTTCAGGACCTCGACCATCGCGTTCGCAGCGAGAAAGCCGAACACGGCCTGTCCGTTGGACTTGCTGATGGCCGGAGCATAACGCTGCATGAAGGTCGACCATTCGCGAAACACTGCTTCGCCCGCAGTTCCGGAATCCTCGCCTTCGAGGCGATAGGCCGCCGACAGAATGCCCTGAGCATTTTCCGGGCCGGCCGGGTGAATCACGGCGGAATAGGATTCCGACACGGACGCGAGGAAATGCACCGGCTTCCAGCCGATCTCGGCAAGGCGGCGGATGGCCATGGTCGCGAATTTCGGCGTCGTGAATTCCATGAAGACATCGGCGCCCGATGCCTTCAGCTTCGCGATCTGCGCGTCGATGCTTTTGTCGGTGACCTTGTAGGGCGCTTCGGCCACGATCGGAATCTTGCCGCCGAGACCATCCTTCAGACCCTTGAGGTAGTCCTTGCCGAAGCCGTCATCCTGATACAGGACGGCGATCTTGCTCTTCGGATGGTTCTCGAGGAGATACTGCGCGTAGATGTGCGACTCGGACTGGTAGCTCGGCAGGAATCCCATGCTCCAGGGAAACTCCCGAGGCCGATCCCACATCGAGGCGCCCGAAGCGACGAAGAGCTGCGGAACATTCTTCGAGTTGAGATAAGGCTGGGCGGCGGCGCTGGTGGCGGTGCCAAGGCTGGCGAAGATGAAGAGAACCTGATCCTCCTCGACCAGCTTACGCGTCGCTTCGAGCGTCTTCGCCGGAACATAACCATCATCATAGGAGATGAACTTGATCCGGCGGCCGTTGATGCCGCCTTCGGCGTTCACCTTGTCGAAATAGGCCGCGACCACCTTGCCGATCACGCCATAGGCCGAAGCCGGACCGCTATAGGGCATGGTGTTTCCGATGCGGATTTCGCCGTCACCCGGTCCCGTCGCAAAGGCCTGCTCGATATCGAGCGGAAAAGCTATCGCCGCTACCGCCAGTGCGGCTGCGACGCCAGACCTTTTGCAGGATCGAGGTGTCGCGCGAACGCCATGCGCCGAATGGGTCAGTTGTCCCGCAGCCAAGGAATAGTTGACGATCGCCCGCATCTCGTCCCTCACGCTTTTTTTGACATTGCTTCCGGCAGGAACGTGTAGAGTGTCAATGACACTCGCCGGAAGTGTGTCGCGACGGGAGCGTTTCTGTGGTCGGTGTCGGCCTTTTGCATGAAGAGTTAGCAGAGCATGCGATGGGCCTCGACAATTAGAGTTATCGCCACATGGAATTACGCCTGGAATCCCATCACCATCATCACCTCTACCGGCACGCGATGCCGAAATCAGTGACGATCAGCGCATCGTCGCTAGATGTACGGCCAGCGTACAGGCCTTGTCGTATTCGTCGAGATTGATCCACTCATCGACCGTGTGCGGCTCGTTCTGACCGGCGCCGAAGGTCACCGTCGGCACGCCGTGACGGACCATCCAGTTCGCGTCCAGCCCGCCATTGGCGGCGCGGATGTTCGGTGTTGCGCCGATGCCGGCGACCGCTGCAACCGCGCGCTTCACCACCGGCAGGTTCTCCTTCATGCGGAACGGGTAGTAATCGGTCTCCGCCTTGAACCTGACGCGACCCGTCTTGCCGTCGCTGTTCTTGACGCGCTTGGCCGCCTTCTCGAACGCCGTCTTGTAGGCCTTGGTGATCTCCTTGAAGAAGGTGCGGTCGTGGCTGCGGCTTTCACCGCGCACATGCACATAGTCGGTGACGACGTTGGTGGCATCGCCCGCGGGTTTGCCCTCGCCGCCGGTGACGGGACCGACATTGCTCGTCCCCATCCGCTTGCCCTTCACCACCTTGCCGAACCAGCCGCCGGCTTTCACATCCGCAAGCGCCAACGCCAGGATCATCGTGGAACTGATGCCGCGCTCGGGCGCGACGCCGGCATGCGAGGCGCGCCCGAAGATCTCGACCTGCCAGCGATCCGCGCCGACGGCGCCGATGGTGACGTTGGAGGCCGCGCCGCCGTCGAAGTTGAAGGCCATCGAAGGCGAACCCAGTTCTTCGGTATTGACGTGTCGCGCGCCCCAAAGCCCGCTCTCCTCGCGCACGCAGAAGAGCAGCGTGATCGGCGGATGATCGAGCTCCTGTTTCGCAAGCTCGGCCGCAAGCGTCACCAGCACGCCGCAGCCGCAGCGGTTGTCGCCACCGAGCGCGGTCTTGGCCTCGTTGACGATCTTGCGTCCCGCTCGCT
>JAHCKB010000352.1 GCA_026125985.1 Bradyrhizobium sp. | reverse complement strand
GGTTGAACGGCACCGGCAGGCGGCCGGGATTTTCCCGGACCATCCAGTTGCGGGTGAAGCTCGGAATGATGCGGCCGCCGATCAGCGAGATCAGCAGTACGATGGCGGCAATGCCGATCCGGATGCCAAACTCGGCGACGCCACCAAAATGCGCTTCCAGATGAAACGCGACATTGCCGGCGAACAGGAGGGTGACGAGGGCAACGACCTTGAGGTTTCGCCAGTTGCGGCCCGCCACGATCTCGCGCGCCGCAGCAGCAGCCACAAGAAGCAGGAAGCTGCAGTCCACCAGCATGGCAACCAACCAGCCCAGGCCCGCGGAAAACGTCACGGCAAGGCGCCCCGCCAGCCACACCGCAACGAGCGTTGCCAGCGGCCCGCCACGCAACGGCAGCCGTCCCGTCCAGTTCGGAATCGCCGTGAACAGAAAACCGGTAACGACAGCCGGGAGATAGCCGTAGAGCATTTCATGGACGTGCCAGTCACGCGGCGCGAATGCCGAGCTGAGCGTCAACTCTCCGTGGAACACCGGCAACCAGACCAGGATCGAGAGTCCCGCCTGGATTGCTCCCAGCAGAAAGAACGGCCGAAATCCGTTGGCGAACAGCAGCAGGCCGCTGTAGCCCCGGCGCCGGGAAATGCCGCCTCCCGTACCCACGCTTGCCATACCGTTCACCTGGCCTCGGCCGGCGGCGCCGGCCGGTCGAACCGCATCATGCGCGCGCTCGTCCGTCGCGCGAATACATCCCATGAGATCATCTTGCGCCTGCTTCTACCGAGTAGCTATCGCCCTTGCGAGGCATTCTCGGGATTCATCTAGAGTTAGGAGATACCGGGCAGTTTGCGCGAGCGCAAACTTCCGCTTGATCGAACCGCCACGCACCTTAGACTCGGCCGAAAATCACGCTCTGGAGGACATATGGCCACGGTCGACCCATCGCTGGTGACCGATTTGCCCATGTTTACGGGATTGGCCGGCGAGGATCTCGCCGAGATCCTGCGCGAGGCCCGCTCGGCACGCTATCCGAGGAACAGCGATGTCTTCTCGCAGGGCGAAGATGCCCATTCCTTTTTTCTGCTGCTGAGCGGACATGTGCGCGCCAGCAAGACCACGCCGGCAGGGGAGCAGGTGGTGATGCGCTACGTCGCGCCGGGCGAAATCTTCGGCGTCGCGCCGGCGATGGGGTTGAAGCGATATCCGGCGACCGCAACGGCTGCGGACGACAGCGTGGTGCTGATCTGGCCGTCGGCGGCATGGCCGCGGCTGGTGACGAAGTTCCCGGCGCTGGCCACCAACACGCTGCAAGCGGTCGGCAGCCGGCTGCAGGAGTCGTTTACGCGCGTGGTGGAAATGTCGACCGAACAGGTCGAACAGCGCGTCGCGCATACGCTGGTGCGGCTCGCCAGGCAATCCGGCCGTAGGGTCGAGCGCGGCGTCGAGATCGACTTCCCGATCAGCCGCCAGGACATCGCACAGATGACCGGCACGACACTGCACACCGTCAGCCGCATTCTCTCCGGCTGGGAACAGGCCGGCCTGATCGAAAGCGGTCGGCAGCGCATCGTGCTTCGCGAGCCGGATCGGATCGTCGCACTCGCCGAGCAGGCGCCCGGCGAGGTCTGATTTTACACCGCGCGGCTGTGCAACCGCTGTGACTGGTCGAGATGCGCGTCGAAAGCCGCCGCTACGCTGCGTACCAGGAAGCGGGAATCGTCAGGCACCGCCAGCGACGAGCCCTCGAGTTCGACAATGCCGTCGGAGATGAGATCGCGCAGGCGCGGCGCCGATTGCAACATCTCATGGGCCGCCGAACCGTGCCGGGCGCAGACGGAATCGAGATCGACGGCGAAATCGCACATGATGCGCTCGATGATCTCGGCGCGCAGGCGATCGTCGTCGGTGAGCCGATAGCCGCGCGCGGTCGCCAGCCGCCCCTGTGCGACGATCTGCGAATAGGCTGGAATTGCGACCTCGTTCTGCACGAACCCTTGCGGCAGCCGACCGATGGCGCTGGCGCCGAAGCCGAGCAGGACGCTGCTCTGGTCGGTGGTGTAGCCCTGGAAGTTCCGCCGCAGCGTTCCGCTCTCGAGCGCGTGCGCCATCGGATCGTCGGGCAGCGCAAAATGATCGAGGCCGATCTGCACGTAGCCGGCCTCCCGCAACGCTTCCGCGATGCGGCTTGCCTGCTCATGGCGTTCGAGGCTGTCCGGAAGCCACTCTTCCTTGATCTTCTGCTGGTGCTTCTTGAAGGCCGGAACATGCGCATAGCCGAACACCGAGAAGCGGTCCGGGCGCAGTTCGATGCAGCGCTCGACCGTGTCGAGACATGAAGCGACCGTCTGGTGCGGCAGACCGTAGATCAGATCGAAGTTGATACCGCTGATTCCGGCGAGGCGCAGGCTATCGGTCACGCCCTTCGTCTGCTCGAAGCTTTGCATGCGATTGATCGCACGCTGCACCTTCGTATCGAAACTCTGCACGCCGAGGCTGGCGCGATTGACGCCGCCCAGCGCCAGGGCCTCGATCATACGCGCCGACAATGTGCGTGGATCAATCTCGACGGCGACCTCGGCGGAGGGTGCAACAACGAAGCTATGCCGGATCAGCCCGATCAGGTCGGTGAAAGTTTCCGGGGCCATGATGGTCGGCGTCCCGCCGCCGAAATGGATGTGCTCGACCCTGATGCGACGGCCGATCTGCCGAACCACGTGATCGATCTCGCAGCGGAGCGCCGATTCATAGACCGAGACCGGCTGGTCCCGCAGCGCCACCGCGGTATGGCAACCGCAATACCAGCACATCGAACGGCAGAACGGCACATGGAGATAGAGCGAGGCGCCGGCCTCGTGAGGGATTGCCTTCAGCCATTCGGCATAGGTATCCGCGCCGATCGCGGCAGAGAAATGGGGAGCGGTGGGATAGCTGGTATAGCGCGGCAAGCGCTCCTGCCCGTAGCAAACCGCAAGATCTGGCCTCATCGCGTGGCAATTCCCCATCCGACACGGGCGACCTGACCGGCCTCCGGTACGGCCATTTCATACAGGGCAGCCACCTTGGCAGGCTTGCGCTCGCTCAAATCCGGCCGCAGGAATCCCGGAATTCGGGGCTGGATTCTTGCGCTTTCTCAAAGCAGCGGGTGGCTCCGGGCGAACTAGGACGGCCCGCACCGGGCCCCTGCCAACTGGCCACATGTCTCACGCCGCCATCGGCTGCCGCCGGCCATACATCAGCGGCGCTGGATCGCCCGCGCCGCCCCGGCTGAGCCTGTCAGAGCTGCGAACGCAGCGCCGACCTTCACGCGTTCTTCAGCGCGACGCGGAATTCGGCTTCGGTCTTGGCCTTCACTTCGTCGAGGGTGACGCCGTCGGCAAGTTCGATCAGCGCCATGCCGTCATTGCCGTGCTTGTCGATGGTGAACACCGCCAGATCGGTGACGACCATGTCGACCACCCGCTCGCCGGTCAGCGGCAGATTGCATTGCTTCAGCAGTTTCGCACCGTCCTTGGCGGAATGCTCCATCACGACGACGACGCGCTTGACGCCGGCGACGAGATCCATGGCGCCGCCCATGCCCTTCACCATCTTGCCGGGGATCATCCAGTTGGCGAGGTCGCCGTTCTGCGCCACCTGCATCGCACCGAGAATGGACAGGTCGATATGGCCGCCACGGACCATGGCGAAGGAATCTGCGGAGGAAAAATAGCTGGTGGAGGGCAGCTCGCTCACCGTCTGCTTGCCCGCGTTGATCAGATCGGCATCGACCTCGTCCTCATAAGGGAACGGACCCATGCCGAGCATGCCGTTCTCGCTCTGCAGGTTCACGTCGATGCCGTCGGGGATGAAATTGGAGACCAGCGTCGGAATGCCGATGCCGAGATTGACGTAGAAGCCGTCGCGCAGTTCCTTTGCGGCGCGCGCGGCCATCTGTTCACGGGTCCAGGCCATCTTGGCTCTCCTGAATGTTATGCCGCAGGCCGCGGGCGGGTGTTGCGGAACTCGATGTGCTTCTTTTCGGTGCCGACTTCGACGATGCGCTTCACGAAGATGCCGGGCGTGTGGATGTGATCCGGATTGAGCTCGCCGGCCGGCACGAGATGCTCGACCTCGGCAACGGTGACCTTCGCGGCAGTCGCCATCATCGGATTGAAGTTGCGCGCGGTCTTCCGGTAGATCAGGTTCCCGGCGGTGTCGCCCTTCCAGGCATGCACGATGGCGAGATCGGCGAACAGGCCGCGCTCCATCACGTATTTCTGACCGTCGAACTCCTTCACTTCCTTGCCCTCGGCGATCAGCGTGCCGACACCGGTCTTGGTGTAGAAGGCCGGAATGCCGGCGCCGCCCGCGCGGATGCGCTCGGCGAGAGTTCCCTGCGGATTGAATTCGATCTCCAGTTCGCCGGCGAGGTACTGCTGCGCGAACAGCTTGTTCTCGCCGACATAGGACGCGATCATTTTCTTGATCTGCCGGGTCTCGAGCAGCAGGCCGAGGCCGGCGCCGTCGATGCCGGCATTGTTCGAGACGCAGGTCAGGTTCTTCACGC
>JAHCKB010000351.1 GCA_026125985.1 Bradyrhizobium sp. | reverse complement strand
GCAGATCCGATCGACTGGAATCGCGGTCGCGCCAGCGGCCGCAAATGGCTTTTGCGGGGGCGCTTCCTGTAGTTCGAGCAGCGTCGAGCTCTGGCCGCGACAGGCTTGGTGCGTGTTAGGCGTGGAGGGGGATACGCGCTCGAACGGGTTCAGAAAAGCAGCTTCGTGATATCCAATTTGGGCGTCAGCGATCGCACGATCGTGCTGACGGGGCGTTGCTCTCTCCACACCAATAACGTCCGATCGGCGGGCGGTGGTTGCGGCCGGAGCATTCTGCCTTCAAATTGGCGAACCGGGATTTGCTACAGGGCTCCGCATGAATCGCATCCGGCTATGGCGCAGGCAGCTTCGGCATCTCTACGATGGCAGGCGTCCAGCCTCTCGTTGGTTCAACTACGGCCTGCTGGCGCTGGACCTCGTCGCTCTCGTTTTCATTATCGTCACCTCATTCCTGGAGAGAAACAGCTTCATCCGCGCGCTTGATATCGTTTTCGGTCTGGCTTTTCTGATCGAGTTCGTGGCGCGCTTCGCGGCCGCCCGGCGTCCTCTGAAGGAGGCCCTTCGTTTCACGACCTTGACCGATATCGTGGCGATCGGCTCTCTGCTGGCTGCTGTGAGCGGCGAGGGTGCAGGTTTTCTCCGGTCGCTGCGTACGTTGCGAATGCTGCATACCTTCAGGGTGCTCAAGCATCTGCGCAATGACAGCCAGTTCTTCATGCGACACGAGGAGGTCATTGTCGCAGTCGCAAACCTTTCCATTTTCGTGTTTGTCATGACTGGAATTGTTTACGAGACGCAGCACTACAGCAATCCGAACATCGGCAACTATGTCGACGCGCTGTATTTCACCGTAACGGCGCTGACGACCACCGGCTTTGGCGACATCACGTTGTCCGGATCGCTCGGTCGATTGACGACCGTGGTCATCATGATATTCGGCGTGACCCTGTTTTTGAATCTCGCCCGTGTTCTGTTCAGTCCGGTGAAAGTTCGTTTCGCTTGTCCGGACTGTGGACTGCAGCGGCACGATCGCGATGCCGTTCACTGCAAGGCGTGCGGCCGCCTGCTGAACATTCCGGACGAAGGTCTGGGGTAGACGGTGTTCTCCTGCTCTGCATTTTCTGGAACCGAGCACTTCTGCGCGCCTGCGACGAACTATCTGCCATGACGGTACTCGCAGGCGTCCGGCGGGCCTTCAATAGCGCCCATTGACCGATTCAATTGGAGCTACCCGTGCGACTCGCCTAATGGTGGCTCGGTCGTAAACAAGGGGAGCCGCGCGGTCATGAAAGGTAAAATCGCTAGCACCGTCGCTGTTCGCAGTCAGTCCTGTACCTGGCGCGAGTTCGGAATCCATGACCTGATGACACTCTGCATCAGCACCATGCTGTTCTGCTCTATCATGGTTCTTGCGGGATTGTCGGTGCTCCATCTCGTCGGCTAGCCCGGTTGGCAGTCCACGCGACGACAGGTCGGCTTGGTATACGAAATCGCTGGTGCTATGCTCGCGCAAAGTTCGCGATCGGAACTGAGCTTGAGCGCGCCCCCACCTCCTTTTGACTTCGATCTTCTGCGCACCTTCGTCGCGGTGGTGGACAATGGCAGCTTCACGAAGGCCGGCGAGCGGATCGGCCGGACCCAGTCCACCGTCAGCCTGCAGATCAAGAAGCTGGAGGAGAATCTCAAGCGGCCCCTGTTCGAACGGGGCGGTCGCGATCTCCGGGTCACCGCCGACGGCGAGACGTTGCTCGGCTACGCGCGGCAGCTGCTTCAACTGGCGGATGAGGCGCGCGCCCGCCTGCTCGAGCCAGACGTCGAAGGCACTATCCGTCTCGGGACCACCGAGGATTTCGCGACGGTCTACCTTCCCGATATTCTTGCCCGCTTCGCCCACACCCATCCGCGGGTCACCCTGGATGTGAACTGCAATTTCAGTTTCGATCTGCTCGAGGGGTTCTCCAAGGGCGAATACGATCTTGTCCTGATCAAGCGTGAACCGCAGGCCCCGACCGGGGGAGTGCCGGTATGGCGCGACGTCCTGGTGTGGGTTTGTTCGCCCCAATTCGTCATCGATCCCAAGCTTCCGATCGCGCTGGCGCTTGCGCCGGCGCCTGACGTGTATCGCAAGCGGGCGCTGCAAAGCCTGCAGGAAGCGGGCCGGGACTGGCGGGTTGTCTACACCAGCGTCAGCAGCGAGGGCTTGCAGGCGGCCGTGCGCGCCGGTCTGGCGATCACGGTTCTTTCAAAGGACATGGTGCCGCCTGGGCTGAAGATCGTCGGCGCCGAACACCATCTCCCGATGCTCCCGGATACGGAAATCGCGCTCTACCGCGCCCCCGGCCGGCTGGCGCGCGCGGCGGAGCTTCTGGCGGAGCACATCACGCATTCCCTTGAAGTCCGTCCGAAGTCGGATCACGACAAGCACCAGAAGCTTCGTTAGCTGTTCGCTTGCCTTTGCCGGCTTGGGTACCAGTGCCGTGATCTCAATGGGCCCGCTGCGTTCAATGATCATCATTGAACATTTCAATACCGGCCGATTTGCTTTGCGCAGGCAAAGGTAACTTTCCTATTTGATAGCCGACGATGTGCCGCTCGGTGGCGTATCAATCGCTGGAGATAATCTGTGAAGCTGTTTAGAGAGGAAGCTTGCGAGCGGCGATCGCTGTGCGCTGGGTTTGCGCCACTACCGCTGAAGGTGGCGTGTAACGCGTTGGTCGCGATCGGCGTGATGGGCATGGTTCATTCCGCCATGGCGGCTCAGACGACCGAGGCAGATATCGCCATCGCCATGGATGAGCGAGAAGTACGCTACGCCGGCATAACCACCACAAGGCCCGACAAGGAACAGCGCGAAATCGAACTGTCGTTTCCTGGCGCCGTCGCTATCCCACCGCAGCAGCTGCGCGTGGTGGCAGCGCCCGCCAAGGGTCTGATCGAAACGATGCTGGTCGCGTCGGACGAAGCCGTGCGCGCCGGTGAGCCGGTCGCGCAGCTCCGGTCAATGGAAATCGTCGAGGCGCAGCGCCAGTTCCTGGCCGCCTTGGCGGATGAGGCGCTCGCTGCCGACCGCTTGCGCCGTATCCAGCTGCTGGTCGAGGCGAAAGCCACGCCCGAACGCGAGCTGCGCGCCGCGGAGACCACTGCGGTCAACGCAAAGGCGCAGCTGGACGAGCGACGACAGATCCTTGCGCTGATGGAACTATCGCCTGCTGAGATCGAGAATCTGCAGGCGACGAGGAAGATACTGCCGACGGTGACTGTTCACGCCCCCGCCAGCGGGATGGTGGTAAAGCGGCATGTGAGCCCGGGCGAGCGCGTCGATGCGGCAGCGCCTCTCTACACCATCGCAAAGCTCGATCCGCTCTGGGTGAATATCCAGGTTCCGGCCTCGCGATTGCCGGCGATCTCGGTCGGAGACATGGTCGTACTGCCGGCCTATGGCGCGAAGGGGCGCATCATCCGTGTGGCGCGCACGATCGATCCGCAGACGCAGTCGGCGTCCGCGGTTGCCGAGATCGATGCGAATGGCGAGGCGGTCCGGCCGGGCCTGGCGACAACGGTCACCGTGAAGCTCAACCAGGGCCCCGAGCCGCAATGGTCGGTGCCTTCGGCGTCGGTCGTGCGGCATCGTGATCGCAGCTGGGTGTTCGTCAGGAGCAAGGAGGGCTTCGTCGCCCGTCCCATCCAGGTGATCGCCGAATCGCCCTCGCGCACATCGATCCGCGCCGATATCGCCGGCGATGACGAGGTCGTCGATCGCGGCATTATCGCCCTGCTTTCCGAACTGGCTCTCGCCGACAAGAATTGACCATGCTGTCCAGCTTCATCAATCTCGCCCTCAAGCAGCGGGTAATCGTTCTGCTCGGCGCGCTTGCGCTCGCGATGTGGGGGGGACACTCCTATCGCCAGCTTTCGATCGACGCTTTCCCGGACGTGGCGCCGACTCAGGTGCTCGTCTCGATGCGGGCGCCGGGTCTGACGCCGGAAGAGCTCGAGAGCCGCGTCACACAGCCGATCGAACTGGCGATGCGGGGTATCCCGAACCTCGTCAAGATGCGATCGACCACGCGCTATTCCGTCGCGCTGCTCACCTTCGAATTCGCTGAAGGCACCGACATCTACTGGGCGCGCGCTCAGGTGAACGAGCGCCTTGCCGGTGTGCGCGATCAGCTGCCCTCCGGGACCGACGGCGGGCTGGCGCCGATCGTGACGCCGCTCGCCGAGATGGTGATGTTCAGCATCGAGTCCGACAAACTCACGCCGCAGGAGCAGCGCTCGCTGGTCGACTGGACGATCCGTCCGGCCGTGCGTGGCCTGCCGGGTGTCGCCGACGTCAACGTGCTGGGCGGCTTCGTACGAACCTTCGAGGTCAGTCCATCGGCAACGGCCATGGCAGCCCGCGGGATAACCACTGAGATGCTGGAGAACGCGGTACGGGTCAACAACCGCAATGACGGCGCCGGCCGGATTCGGAATGGCGAAGAAGCGCTGCTTGTCCGTGCGGAGGGCCGTATCCGCACGCTCGACGACATCAGGAACATCATCGTT
>JAHCKB010000350.1 GCA_026125985.1 Bradyrhizobium sp. | reverse complement strand
ACAATTCGGCGACGCGCGCCTGCTTTTCCTCGCCGCTGGCAAGCCCATGCACGGTGAGCGGCTCGCCGACGATGTCGCCCGCGGTCATGCGCGGGTTGAGCGAGGCGAACGGATCCTGGAACACGATCTGCATCGAGCGGCGGACCGGGCGCAGATCGCTCTTGCTCAGGGGGACGATGTCCGTGCCGTCGAGCTTGATGCTGCCCGAAGTCGGCTCGACCAGCCGCAGCACGGCGCGCGCCACGGTCGACTTGCCGCAGCCGGATTCACCGACGAGGCCGAGCGTTTCACCGACGCCAAGCGAGAAGCTCACGCCGTCCACGGCATGCACGGTGCCGACCTGGCGGCGCAACACGCCGCCGCGTACTGCATAATGCTTCACGAGGTCCTTGACCTCGAGCAGGGGACGGGTCTCGCTCATGATGCCTTCGCCAGTTCGGCTGCGCGCCAGCAGGCCGCACGATGCTGGCCGCCGAAATCCTGCAGCGGCGGGTATTCCTGACGACAGCGGTCGACGGCGAGCGAGCAGCGTGGCGCAAAGGCGCAGCCCGCCGGCAGGTTGGTCAGGGACGGCACCATGCCTGGAATTTCCGTCAGGCGCACGTCGGTCTTTGCGCCGAGCGAGATCACCGCAGGCATCGAGGCCATCAGGCCGCGCGTATAGGGGTGACGCGGATCGGCGAAAAGGTCTTCGACGCTCGCTTCCTCCACCTTCTTGCCCGCATACATCACGATCACCCGCTGTGCCGTCTGGGCGACCACGCCGAGATCGTGCGTGATCAGGATCAGGCCGGTGCCGAGCTCCTTCTGCAACTCGACGATCAACGCCAGGATCTGCGCCTGAATGGTGACATCCAGAGCGGTGGTCGGCTCGTCGGCGATCAACAGCGCCGGGCGGCAGGCCAGCGCCATCGCGATCATGGCGCGCTGACGCATGCCGCCCGAGAGCTGGTGCGGATACTCCTTTGCCCGACGTTCCGGTTCGGGAATGCGCACCAGCCGCAACATCTCCACCGCGCGGGCCCAGGCTTCCTTTGCCGTCATGTTCTGGTGCAGCCGCACGGCCTCGGTAATCTGGTCGCCGATCCGCATCACAGGGTTGAGCGAGGTCATCGGCTCCTGGAAGATCATCGACATCCGGTTGCCACGGATGTCACGCATATGCTCTTCATCGAGTGCGAGCAGGTCGGTGCCTTCCAGCATCACCGAGCCGCCGACGATACGGCCGGGCGGGTCCGGTACCAGCCGCATGATCGACAGCGCGGAGACGCTCTTGCCGCAGCCGGATTCGCCGACGATCGCCAGCGTCTCGCCGCGGCGGACGTGGAAGGAAACGTCGTCGACCGCCTTGAACAGCCCCGAGGCGGTGAAGAACACCGTTTTCAGGTTCTTCACGTCCAGGATCAAATCGTCCGTCTTGGCCTCGCTCATCAGCCGCGCTGCCTCGGGTCGAGGATGTCGCGGAGTGCATCGCCGAACAGGTTGGTGCCGAACACTGCGAGGCTGATGGCGATACCTGGGAAGATGACGAGCCACGGGGCGACGCGGACATATTCTGCCGCCGATTCCGACAGCATGCGTCCCCAGGAAGGATAGGGCTCGGGAATGCCGAGGCCGAGGAAGGAGAGCGAGGCTTCGGTGAGGATGGTGGAGCCGAGCTGCGCGGTAGCCAGCACGATCAGCGGCGCCAGGGTGTTGGGCAGCACATGACGGATCGCGATCCGTGTCTCGCTCATGCCAATCGACTTGGCCGCCTCCACAAACGGCTGCTCGCGCAGCGCCAGGGTATTGGCGCGGATCACGCGCGACACCGTCGGGATCAGCGGAATGGCGATGGCGATGATCACGTTGTGCAGGGAGGGGCCGAGCGCTGAGGTCATCACCAGCGCCAGCACCAGGAGCGGCAGCGATTGCAGGATATCTGTGATGCGCTGGAATACGAGATCGACCCAGCCGGAGAGATAGCCGGAGACCAGGCCTACGATCACGCCGAGAGTGGCGCCGAGCGCGGTCGAGCCGATGCCGACTGCGAGCGAGATGCGCGCGCCATGGATGATGCGGCTCCAGACGTCGCGGCCGAACGAGTCCGTGCCCAGCCAGTGCGCCGCGCTCGGCGGCGCCAGACGATGCGCGGAATCCACCGTCAGCGGGTCGTAACGGGAGATGAAATCCGCCGACAGGGCCGTCCACACGAATATCACCATGATGAGGAGACCGAAGGTGCCGAGCACATAGCGCTGCGCCATGAACGCCAGCCGTCGCCAGCCATGGGTCGCATGGGCGCCGGCGCGTCTCAGCTCGCTATCGTAGTTGATGACAGCCATCAGGCTCTCTCTGTTTTGGGCATGATCTTGCCGGAAAACCGGTTCCCACTTTTCCGGATCATGCTCAGTCTCCAAAGCGGATGCGCGGATCGATTGCCGCATAGAGCAAATCGACGATGAAGTTGGTGAACACCACGATCACCGCGATGAACATCACGAGGTTCTGCACGATCGGATAATCGCGCCAGCGGAGCGCTTCCACCAGGAAACGCGCGATGCCGGGGATGTTGAACACGGTTTCCGTGACGATCAGTCCGCCGATCAGGAAAGCCGCCTCGATGCCGATCACGGTGATGACCGGCAGAACGGCGTTCTTCAGCGCGTGGTGATAGTTGACCGAAGCCTCCGAGGCTCCCTTGGCGCGCGCGGTGCGGATGTAGTCCTGACGCAGGATCTCCAGCATCGAGGAGCGGGTGATGCGCATGGTCAGCGCGGCGCTGCGGAATCCGACCGCCATCGCCGGCACCGCGTAGATCGCGAACGCCTCCGTCCAGGTCTTCGGGTTCGGATTGAAGATCGGGATCGCTCCGAACATCGCGGCGGAAGCCATCAGCACCAGCAGCCCGAGCCAGAACGAGGGCAGCGACAGCCCGCTGAGGCTGACCACGCGCAGTGCATAGTCGAGCTTGCTGCCCTGGTGCACGGCGCTGATGACGCCGAGCGGAATGCCGATCGAGGCGGAGAACAGCAGCGCAAGCCCGGCGAGCTTCGCCGTGATGGGAATGCGCGGCAGTATTTCCTGAAGCGCCGGCTTCTCCGAGACGTAGGAATAGCCGAGGTCGCCGTGCAGCAATCCGCCGATCCAGTTGAAATACTGCACGATGATCGGCTGGTTGAGCCCGAGTTCCTTCTCGATATTGGCCTTGTCGGCAGGGTCGATGAACCCGGCAGCATCGAACAGGATGTCGACGATGTTGCCGGGCACCACGCGTAGCAGAACGAAGATGATGACCGAGATCCCGAACAGGGTCACGAACATCAAGGATAGGCGTCGCACGAGATAAGCAAACACCCGGCGTCTCCCCTGGGGTGGCTAGCGCGCGCTATCTAGGCCGACGGAGCCTATTTGTCCATCCAGACGTCTTCGTAGCGATAGCCGTTGTAGGAGCTGTTGGACATGATGGTCATGTTCTTGACATAGGGCTGCCAGCACGTGCCGGTCCGGCTGTGGAAGATGATCGGCCGCGCCACGTCTTCCTGCAGCTTCTTGTCGATCTCCCACACCAGCTTCTTGCGCTTGGCGACGTCCTTTTCGATCGACTGCTCATCGAACAGCTTCTCGATTTCCTTGTTGCAATAGCCGGTGTAGTTGCGTTCCGACCCGCAGGAATAGTTCTCGAAGAAGGACTGGTCCGGATCGTCGACGGCGTTGCCGGTCAGATTGAGGCCGAGCGCATAGTCCTTGCGCGCCACTTTCGGGAACCATTGCGCGGTATCGACGACGTCGAGTTCCGCGTCGATATAGATGTTCTTGATCTGGTCGATCAGGATGATCGCGGGATCGCGATACACGGGGATGTTACGCGTGGAGACCTTGATCGAGAGATGCTTGTCGGGGCCGTAGCCGGCCTTCTGCATCAGCTTGCGCGCTTCCTCGCGGTTCTTCTCGACGTCGGGTCCATAGCCGGGGATGCTCTCCAGCATTTCCTTCGGCATTGCCCAGAATCCGGCCGGTGCCGGCAGCATGGTGCCGCCGATGTCGGCCTGGCCCTCGAACTGGATCTGGATGAAGGCCTTGCGGTCGAGCGCCAATGCAAGCGCACGGCGAACGTCGAGATTGTCGAAGGGCGGGTTGGACGAGTTGATGATGATATTGGTCGAGACGTTGTTCGGTTCCACCTTGCAGATCGCATTCGGTGCCTGCGACTTGACGTCCTTCAGGAGCGGGATCGATACTTCCGTCGGGAAGGTCATGTCGAACTTGCCGGAGGTGAAGGCCAGGATTGCGGTCGATCGGTTGGTGATGATGGTGAATTCGATGCCGTCGAGATAGGGCAGCCCCTTCTTCCAGTAGTCGGGGTTCTTCGCGAGCTTGATCGATTCGTTGGCCTTGAACTCGACGAACTTGAACGGACCGGTGCCGACCGGCTTGGTCCGCATGTCGGCCGGCGAAACGTGGCAGGGATAGACCGGCGTGTAGCCGGAGGCGAGCAGCGACAGCAGGGCCGGCTGCGGCCGCTTCAGGCTGAAGGAGGCTTCGAAGTCGCCATTGACGGTGACCTCGTTGACCTCACTGTACCAGGACTTGCGCGGATTCTGCCGGAACTTCTGCTGCGACTTGCCCAGGAGCATGTCGAACGTGCATTTGACGT
>JAHCKB010000035.1 GCA_026125985.1 Bradyrhizobium sp. | reverse complement strand
AGTCCGCAGTCCAGTCCGATCAACACGTTGCGGCGCTCGTAGGCCTGGATCCAGGCGCTGTTCTTGATATCGCCCTTGCGCATCATGGGCCCGGCTTCCATGGCCGTGTGCATCTCATCGCCGGTGCGATCGAGGAAGCCGGTGTTGATGAAGGCCACGCGGGCCGGCGCGGCGGCAATACAGGCCTTGAGGTTTACGCTGGTACGGCGCTCTTCGTCCATGATGCCGAGCTTGACGGTATGGCGTGGCAGCTCGAGGAGTTCCTCGACCCGACCGAACAGTTCGTCGGCAAAGGCAACCTCCGCCGGACCGTGCATCTTCGGCTTGACGATATAGACCGAGCCCTTGCGGCTGTTCCTGACCTTGGAATTGCCCTTGAGGTCGTGAATGGCGAGCAGGCCCGCGACGGCGGCGTCCAGAATGCCTTCCGGAATCTCCTCGCCCTTCTCGTCAAGGACGGCGTCGGTATACATGTGATGGCCGACATTGCGCATCAGCAGCAAGCTGCGGCCATGCAGTTTCAGCTCGCCGCCGTCGGGCTTCTTGTAGATGCGGTCGGCATTGAGCGAGCGGGTCATGGTCTTGCCGCCCTTCTCGAAGTCGGCCGAGAGCGTGCCGTTCATCAGGCCGAGCGTGTTGCGATAGACCAGCACCTTGTCCTCGGCGTCGACGGCCGCGACGCTGTCTTCCATGTCGAGAATGGTGGAGACCGCCGATTCCAGGATCATGTCGGCAACACCGGCCGGATCGTCCTTGCCGATCGGATGGCTGCGGTCGATTTTGACCTCGACATGCATGCCGTTGTTGACGAGCAGCACGGCGGAGGGGGATTCGGGATTGCCCTGATAGCCGGCAAGTTGTGCGGGCGTCTTCAGCGCGGTCGCATTGCCGCTCTTCAGCTTGGCGGAGAGTTGGCCCGCCACCACGCTGTAGCCAGTGACGTCGCTGTGGTTGCCGGTGGCGAGCGGCGCTGCGGAATCGAGGAATGATTTTGCCTTGGCGATCACCTTGTCGCCGCGCGCCTTGTCGAAACCCTTGCCGGACTCACTCGGGTCATGTGGGATCGCGTCGGTGCCGTAGAAGGCATCGTAGAGCGAGCCCCAGCGGGCGTTGGCGGCGTTCAGCGCATAGCGTGCATTGGTAAGGGGCACGACGAGCTGTGGCCCGCAGATCTGGCCGATCTCCTCATCGACATTGGCAGTCTCGACCTTCTTCGTCGGCGGCTCCGGCAGCAGATAGCCGATCTCCTTGAGGAAGGCGGTGTAGGCATTGAGGTCGACCGGCTTGCCCTTGTTGGCGCGGTGCCAGGCGTCGATCTTCTCCTGCAGCGTGTCGCGGAATTTCAGCAACTCGGCGTTCTTCGGCGCGAGCTTCCTGATGATGGCGGCAAGTCCCGCCCAGAATGCGTCGGGCGAAATCCCGGTTTTGGGAGCCGCCTCCTTGGCGATGAAATCGAACAGGACAGGGGCGATCTTCAATCCGTTGATATCGACACGTTTCATGTTGGGCTTTCTCGGCAGAAATGGTGTTTTGCGGCTGCTTTTCGAGGAAAACAGCAAAAAGCGCCCTAAAAGGGCGGCGTTCGAGGCGCCCTTTTAGCCACAAGCCGGGGGGATGAGAAGACCCCAGAAGGCCGTAAAAAGCCTTATGGGGTCGTCTCAGATATTGGCCGCCAGGTCGGTCAGTTCGTCGAACAGGACGGCGGTTCTGGCGAGCATCCGTTCGATCTCCTCGGTCGCTTCGCCGACCGTGCGGGTCGAGGTGTCGAGCACAAGTTCGGCTTCTGTCGGCGGCTGGTAGTCATTGCCGATGCCGGTGAACGATTTCAGCGTGCCCGCGCGCGCCTTGGCGTAGTGCCCCTTGGGGTCTCGGCTCTCGCAGACTTCCGCCGGCGTCGAAACATGGACCTCGCGGAAGGCGGCGTCGGCAATGCGGCGGGCGGCCGCGCGGTCGTCCCTCGCCGGTGAGACGGCGGCGACAATGGCGATATGGCCGTTGCGGGCGAGGTGCGTAGCGACTTCGGCAAGCCTGCGGATGTTTTCGCGGCGGTCCTGCGGCGAGAAGCCGAGATCGCCATTGAGGCCGGCGCGTAGCGTGTCGCCGTCGAGCAGGATCGGCGAGCCGCCCTTGCCGAACAGCCGCCGCTCCAGTGCGCGCGCCAGCGTCGACTTGCCGGCGCCGGGCAGGCCGGTCAGCCACACCACCGCGCCGTTGTGGCGGTAACGTGCCGAGCGCTCGTCCGGCCGCAGCGCCGATTCCACCGGCACGATATCGACGGGGGCCGCGCGCTGGCCGGCATCGACCGACAATACGAGACCGCCGCCGGCGATGCGGCCGTTGATTTCGATTACGAGGCGTCCGGTACGCGGACTGTCGCCGTGCGGATCGGCCGCGACCGGCTGCGCCAGCGAGATGTCGATCTCGCCGACGTGGTTGCGCGCGATCGATTTGCCTTCCTCGTTCGACAGCGCGCCGGGATCGATCGCCTTTTCGATCGCAACCACATTGGCGCGGGTTTCGCGGGTGCCTAGACGCACCAGAATGGAATCGCCTTTGGCGAGCGGCCTGTCGTGCAGCCAGAAGATGCGCGCGCGGATGCGGCGGGTGTCGCGCGGGCTTGCGCTGACATGTGCAATGACATCGCCGCGCTCGACGAACAGTTCGCGGTCGAGGGTGATGCCGACCGAGCGGCCCGTCCCCTGCCGTGCCTCGACCGGCGTGACTGGCCAGCTCTCCACCGAACGAATTCTGGCGATCTTGCCGGCAGGCATGATGACGATCTCGTCGCCCGCCGCGAGACTGCCGGATTCGATGCGGCCGGCAACGATGCGGCGGTCGTCGAACTTGTAGATCGCCTGCACTGGCAGACGCAGCGGCAGTGCTTCCGCTGCGCGCGCCGGCTCCAGCGCGTCCAGCGCCTCCACCACGGTTGGGCCGTCGTACCAGCCGATGTTGGGCGTGAGTGCGGCAACCCCGTCGCCGTCGCGGGCCGAGATCGGGATCACGGCAGACGGCGTGACGCCGAGACCGTTGAGGTGGGCGGTGATTTCCCTGGTGATCTCCTCAAACCGCGCAGCGCTGAACCCGACCCGGTCCATCTTGTTGACGACGATGGCAACCTGCCTGATGCCGAGCAAATGCAGCAGATAGCCATGCCGGCGCGTCTGGTCGCGCACGCCTTCGAGCGCATCGATGATCAGCACCGCGCCATCGGCCTGCGAGGCGCCGGTGATCATGTTGCGCAGGAATTCGGCATGACCGGGCGCATCGATCAGTACGATGTCGCGCGAGCGGGTGCGGAAGCGGATCTGTGTGGTATCGATGGTGATGCCCTGGTCGCGTTCGGTCTGCAGCGCATCGAGCAGGAATGACCACTCGAACGGCATGCCGCGCCGCGCGCTGGCTGCCTTCAGCATTTCCAGCTTGCCCTCGGGCAGGCTGCCGGTCTCGTGCAGCAGGCGGCCGACGAGCGTGGACTTGCCGTGGTCGACATGGCCGACGATGACGATGCGGACTTGCGGGCGCGTGGTGCCGTTGGGCGTCACTGAGACGGCGGGGGAGGGGGAGAGGATCATGTTCATGGCGGCGCTCACTGCAGGAATTCGTCAGAGATAGCCGGCGACACGCAGGCGCTCGAAGGCGTCCTCGGTTTCGTGGTCCAGCGCCCGTCCGGCGCGTTCCGGCACTTTGGTGGCCTCGAGCTCGGCGAGGATCTCGTCGATAGTGGAAGCCGTCGAGGCGACGGGGTTGGTGATGTCCTGGTCGCCGAGCGAGCGATAACGCTTGCCGTCCTTGGCAATGTAGAGCGGGATGATCGGGATGTTCTCCCGCCTGGTGTAGGCCCAGATGTCGGCTTCGGTCCAATGCAGGATCGGGTGGATACGCAGATGGGCGCCTTGCGGTGGCGAGGCGTTGAAGTGATCCCAGAATTCCGGCGGCTGGTCGCGTACGTCCCATTCGCCTTCGAGCCCGCGCGGCGAGAACACGCGCTCCTTGGCGCGGGTGGCTTCCTCGTCGCGGCGGATGCCGGCGATGAGGCCGTCGAACCCGTGTTTGGCGAGCGCAAGCTTGAGCCCCTCGGTCTTGCGGGCGGCGGAGCGCGCCGCGGGCGGCAGGGTCGGATCGACCGCATCGATCGGCGGGCAGGGTTCGACGCGCAGGTCGAGATCCCATTCCTTCGCGTAGCGGTCGCGGAAGGCATACATCTCGGCAAACTTCTTGCCGGTATCGACATGCATGGCCGGGAAGGGCACGCGGCCGAAGAAGGCCTTGCGCGCCAGCCAGATCATCACGTTGGAGTCCTTGCCGAGCGACCACAGTAGCGCGAGCTTCTTCAGGCGCGCAAAGGCCTCGCGCAGGATGTAGACGCTCTGGGCCTCGAGCTGGTCGAGGTGATCCATCGAGGGCGCGGCCAATCGAGGCATGGAAGATGCTTGGATCGATGGTGCTTCGCGCAGCCGCGTTCGCGCGGTTTCATTGATGAGAACGTCCATCTCGTCGGCCTCGCTCGCAGGGATGAAAATTCTATCTTCAGTACGCAACATAGAAGAAAGAATTTTCTATAATCTGGGCTTGCGAGACACTTAGATAGAAAATAATTTCAGTCAACCCGGAATGGAAAAAGCGCATGCGGTTTCTGCCCGTCTTCCTCGATCTGCAAAACGGACCGGTCCTGCTGGTCGGCGCCGGCGACCTTGCGCGCGCGAAATTGCGCCTGCTTGCCTCGGCAGGCGCCCGCGTCCGCTGGTATGCGACCGATGGCAATCACGATCTGAGCGGCATCGACGGTTCACGCATCGAGATCGCCGAGGGCGATCCGCTCAAGGCTGACCTGAGCGGCGTGATCGCAATTCTCTGCGCCGGTGCCGGCGATGTCGGCGTTGCCATGTCGGTGCGCGCCAGATCGGTCGGGCTTCCCGTCAATGTGATGGACGATCTCGCCCATTCCACTTTCATTCTGCCTGCGATCGTGGATCGCGGCGACGTGGTCGTGGCTGTCGGCACCGGTGGCGCTTCTCCCGTCGTGGCCCGCCGGGTGCGCGAGCGCATCGAGGCCGTGCTGCCGGCGCGCATCGGCGATCTCGCCGCTTTCATCGGCGCATTTCGCAAGTCCATCAATGCGCGTATTCCGGAGTTCGCGCTGCGCCGCCGCTTCTGGGAGCGCATCATCGACGGTCCGATCGGTGCGCTGGTGCTGTCAGGGCGCAGCGACGAGGCCGAGAAGGCGCTCAACGAGATTTCCAATGCCTCGGACTTTGCCGGGGCCGAACAAGGAAACGTCAAGGGTCACGTCACGCTGGTTGGCGCCGGGCCCGGCGATCCCGACCTGCTCACCGTGAAAGCGTTGCGCGCGCTGCAGGACGCCGACATCGTGTTCTATGACGAACTGGTTTCTGCCGAGGTGCTCGACCGCATCCGCAGGGACGCGGCGCGTGTGCCGGTCGGTCGCCGCGTCGGCAAGCCCGGTATCGGGCAGGAGGCGGTGAACAAGTTGCTGGTCGAAGCCGCGCTTGCCGGTCAGCGCGCAGTGCGGCTGAAGGGCGGCGATTCCTTCATCTTCGGCCGCGGCGGCGAGGAGGTGGAGGCGCTGCGCGCCGCGGGCATAAGCTATTCCGTCATACCCGGCATTACTGCGGGCCTCGGCGCTGCCGCGCAGTTTGAGGTGCCCCTGACCTATCGCCAGCAAGCGTTGCGCATCACCTTCCTGACGGCACACAAGGCAGAAGATGCCGGAAACGTCGACTGGACTGTGCTGACCGACAGGAAGATGACGGTCGTGGTCTATATGGGCATGACCGCGGCGCCGGCGATCCGCGACGGCATGCTGGCCGCCGGCCGTTCGCCGCGCACACCGGTTGGTGTGTTCGCCCGCGTGACCCGGCCGGACGCCAAGGCGGCGGTTGGCACCCTCGACCAGTTGCCCGATCTGGTGAATCGCATCGACGGCGGTCCCGCCATTCTCATCATCGGCGACGTGGTCGCGCATTCCGCGCCATGGCGCGATTTCGAGCTCAACGAAGTAATCGCCAACCTCCTGGAAGCTGCCGAATGACCTCTCCCCTGCAACAGAAGATCAGGATCACGGGTCCGTCGGTGGTGACCGCGAACCGGACCTCCGACGGCGTCGTGATCTGGCGTACCGGCTCAAAGGGCTGGTCCACTGATCTTACCGAGGCCGCTGTCGTTCGCACCGCCGAGGCGGCGCGCGAGCTGCTGGCTGAAGCTTCAAACGACGATCTCGGCGCGATCGGCCCCTACATTGCTCCGGTCGAGATCAAGGACGATGGCAAGGTGATGCCCGGCAATCTTCGCGAACGCATTCGCGTCAAGGGCATCACCATCGAGCTGCCCCTCCCGGCATAAAGGTTCCTGATCCCATGTACGCCTATGACGAACTCGATCGCACGCTGCTTCACGAGCGCGTCTCCGAATTCCGCGACCAGGTGAAACGCCGGCTCTCCGGCGAACTCACCGAAGACGAATTCAAGATGCTGCGCCTGCAGAACGGGGTCTACCTGCAACTGCACGCCTACATGTTCCGCGTCGCCATTCCCTACGGCACGCTGTCCTCGCAGCAGTTGCGGGCGCTCGCGAAGGTCGCGCGGCGCTACGACCGTGGTTATGGCCATTTCACCACGCGCCAGAACATACAGTACAACTGGATCAAGCTGTCCGAGCTGCCGGATGCGCTCGCCGACCTTGCCGAGGTCGGCATCCATGCCATGCAGACATCGGGCAACAACACCCGCAACGTCACGTCGGACCAGTGGGCCGGGGTAGCGCCGGGCGAGGTCGACGATCCCCGCATCTGGTCGGAGCTGCTGCGCCAGTACACCACACTGCATCCGGAATTTTCGTTCCTGCCACGCAAGTTCAAGATTGCGATCACGGCATCCGCGCATGACCGCGCCGCCATCAAGATCCACGACATCGGCCTGCGTCTGCACAAGAACGAGGCCGGTGAACTTGGCTTCGAAGTGCTGGTCGGCGGCGGGCTCGGCCGCACGCCTTTCATTGCCAAGACCATCAAGCAGTTCGTGCACCGCCGCGACATTCTCAGCTACGTCGAGGCGATCATGCGCGTCTACAACCAGTATGGCCGCCGCGACAATATCTACAAGGCGCGTATCAAGATCCTCGTCCACGAGCTCGGCATCGACAAGTTCGCCGGGGAGGTCGAGGAGGAATGGCGGCACATTCGCGACAGCGCGCTCGCGGTGGAGGATGCTGCGATTGACGAAATCCGCGCGCGTTTCACCTATCCCACCTATGAGAAGCAGCCGCACATGCCGGACGAGCTGAAGCAGGCGGCGCACGATCCCTTGTTCGAGCGCTGGCGCCGGAACTCGGTGTTTACCCACAAGGTGCAGGGCTATTCCATCGTCACGATTTCGCTCAAGCCGGTCGGCGCGCCTCCGGGCGATGCCACTGCCGATCAGATGGACGTGCTGGCCGATATTGCCGAGCGCTATTCATTCGGCGAAATCCGCGTCGGCCATGAGCAAAATCTGGCGCTGCCGCATGTCGCCAAGCGCGACCTGCCGGCGCTATGGAAGGCGCTGGACAGGATCGGACTCGCCACGCCGAATGTGAACCTCGTTTCCGACATCATCGCCTGCCCGGGGCTGGATTACTGTGCGCTGGCGAATGCCCGCTCGATCCCGATCGCGCAGGAACTGACGCGGCGCTTTGCCAACCACGACACAGCGGACCTGATCGGCCGGCTCCACATCAACATTTCCGGCTGCATCAATGCCTGCGGCCATCACCATGTCGGCCACATCGGAATTCTCGGCGTCGAGAAGAACGGCGAGGAATTCTACCAGATCACCATCGGCGGCCGCGCCGACGAGCAGGCCGAGATGGGCACGTTGATCGGGCCCGCCGTGCCCTATGCGGAGGTCGCCGACGTGGTCGAGGACATTGTCGAGGCTTATCTGGCGCTGCGCGACTCCGGCGAGGAGCTGTTCGTCGATACGGTGAAGCGGCTCGGCGTCGAACCATTCAGGGAGCGGGTCTATGCCACTCGTTAAGGGCGGACACATCGCAAACGATATCTTCTTCCATGTCGCCGACGGCGCTGAACTGCCGGACGACGGGGCGGTGCTGGTCTCGGCGGCGCGCTTCCTCGAAAGCTCGGAGACGCTGCTTCGGCGCGAGGGCAAGATCGGCGTGATCTGGCCCAACAACCGCGGCCTCGACGACCTCGTGCCTCACCTCGATCGCCTTGCGCTGGTTGCGCTGGTGTTCCCCTCGTTCCGCGACGGTCGCGCCTATACGCAGGCGCGGCTGCTGCGCGAGCGCCACGGTTTTGTGGGCGAACTGCGCGCCACCGGCCAGGTGCTGCGCGACCAGTTCGTCTTCATGCTACGCGCCGGCTTCGATGCTTTCGACGTCAGGAAGCAGTCCGACGCCGAAGCGTTCGGCGAGGCGGCGCGCCGCTATTCCGTGTTCTACCAGCCGACGGGTGACGGTCATCTGTCCGCGCTGCACCGGCGCAATGAGTCACATGCTTCGGAGAGTGCCAAGCCGTGAGTGCCATCGTGCAGCAGGAGGTTTCTGCCGCTTCACCGCTGCCGGGCGCAGCAGCGCTCGACGATGCGCTGCGTCACGCGTCGCCCGCCGAGGTCATCGCAGCGGCGTTGAGAACCGTCGACCGCGAGCGTCTCGCGCTGGTGTCGTCGTTCGGAACGGAGTCGGCCGCGCTGCTCAAGGTGATGGCCGACGTCGACCCCGCGATCCCAGTGGTGTTCCTCGACACCGGCTGGTTGTTCCAGGAGACGCTTGCCTACCGCGATACGCTGATCCGGCTGCTTGGTCTCACCGATGTGCGCTCCATCAAGCCGCTGGAGGAGACGCTGACCCTCGAGGATCCGGATAGGGACTTGTGGTTCAGCGATCCCGATGCTTGCTGCCGCATCCGGAAGGTCGAGCCGCTGGCGCGTGCCTTGAAGCCGTTTTCGGCCTGGATCAACGGGCGCAAGCGCTTCCAGGGCGGCGCCCGCGCCGATATGGCCGTCGTCGAGCAGGACGACGACAGGTTGAAATTCAATCCATTCGCCAACGTCTCCCGCGAGGAGATCGAGGCGATCTACAGGTCTGCCAATCTCCCGCCGCACCCGCTGGTCGCCAAGGGCTTCCTGTCGGTCGGCTGCATGTCCTGCACCAGCCGCAGCGAGGCCGGCGAGGATGCGCGCGCCGGCCGCTGGCGCGGGCGCGGCAAGACCGAGTGTGGTATCCACACGATGCCGACTTCGTAAGGTATCGGGTTCAACCCCGTCGTAATCGCAGATTGCCGGGCAGGATCGAGCTAAGGCTGGCTCCAAATCAGTCCCGCCGTTCACTATTCAGCCACGGTTGGTATGCAACAACGGCGGCCTGACCACGGGGTAGATCTCGATCATGCGGGCGATTCTCGCCATTTCGGCGCTTCTGGCGCTTTCCGGCTGCGTATCCGACAGCCAGCCGGAACAGCCCGCCATGTATCTGTCCATGGCCAATGGCGGCGCGACGCTCGATCCGCAGACCGCAGCTTCGATGATCTCGCAATACCGCCAGAACAACGGCCTCGGCAAAGTCGTGGTCGATCCCGACCTGATGAAGGTTGCCGAAGCCCAATCCATGGCCATGGCTCGCCGCAACAAGCTCGATCACGACGTCAAGGGGCCGCTGGCTAGGCGGCTCAGCAGTTCCGGCTACCCGGCCACGACGGCGGTGGAGAACGTCTCCGCCGGATACCACACATTGGCCGAGGCCTTTTCCGGCTGGCGCGATTCGCCGCCGCATCGGGCCAATATGCTGAGCCGCGATGTTACAAAACTGGGCATTGCGGCAAGTTATGCTCCGAATACCAAGTACAAGGTATTCTGGACGCTCATTCTTGCATCGACGGATGCCAGATAAATCAGTCTTGATTTCGGTTCCGCTCTCGCCGATTGACGCAACTGCGAACAGCCGCCACCGTGCGGCCAGCATGGCACTCTCATCGGCGGGTCACCATGGATAGCTCTTCTTCCCTGCCCGGAAAGACGCCCCTGGAGGCACAGCGCGTGCTGGTTCTGCAGGGAGGCGGCGCGCTCGGCTCCTACCAGGCTGGCGCCTATCAGGCGCTTTGCCACCATGATTTCGAGCCGGAATGGGTCGCGGGCATCTCGATCGGGGCCATCAACGCGGCGATCATTGCTGGCAACGAGCCGGCCAAGCGCGTCGAACGGCTGAAGGAATTCTGGGAGATGGTATCCCAGCCGGTATCGTGGAAGCCTGTCGTTCCGGGCGACCGCGCCCGCTCGGTGTTCAACGAAACCAGTGCCGCTATCATCGCTACTTTCGGCGTGCCCGGCTTTTTCACCCCCCGCATTCCGCCTGCGCCGCTCTGGCCGCCCGGCACAACCTCGGCGCTGAGCTATTACGACACCGCGCCGCTGAAGCAGACGCTGGAGCGGCTGGTCGATTTCGACCGCATCAACGACCTGAAGACGCGGCTCTCCGTCGGCGCCGTCGGCGTCACCTCAGGCAATTTCAGGTATTTCGACAATTTCGAACTCAGCAAGCTCGGCAAGAAAATCGGGCCCGAGCACATCATGGCCTCCGGCGCGCTGCCTCCGGGCTTCCCATCCGTCGTCATCGACGGCGAGCATTACTGGGACGGTGGAATCGCCTGCAACACGCCGCTGGATTTTGTCCTGGATCAGGAGCGAAGGCACGATCTCCTGATCTTCCAGGTCGACCTGTTTTCCGCGCGCGGAGAATTGCCGGCGACGCTTCTGGAGGCTGCCGAGCGCGAGAAGGACATCCGCTATTCCAGCCGCACCCGTCTGAACACCGACATGAACAGGCGGCTCCACAACGCCCGCATGGCGTTGCGCGACCTGATCAGCAAGCTGCCGGACGATCTGAAGAACGACCCGGCGGTCGAGTATCTGCGTGAGGCGGCGAAGGAGAACACGGTCACGGTGGTGCATCTGATCTACCGCAGCAAGAATCACGAGAGCAATTCGAAGGACTACGACTTCTCTCATATCGGCGTGGTAGAGCACTGGAACGCGGGCGTGCGCGACGTGCATCAATCGATGCGGCAGAAGGATTGGCTTGAGCGGCCGCAATCGGGCGAGACGATGGTGGCCTACGATCTCACGCGGGATGGCGAACAGGCCTCCGCAGGCAAGAAGGAGTGAATGAAATGGGTTCGTTGACAGGCAAGACGGCGGTGGTGACCGGCTCGACCAGCGGCATCGGGCTGGCGATCGCCCGCGCTTTCGCCGGCGCCGGCGCCAACGTCGTGATCAACGGCATGGGCGCTCCCGCCGACATCGAACGCGAGCGTTCCGGCATCGAGACTGAATTCAAGGTGCGCGCCGTGCATTCGCCGGCCGACATGAGCAGGCCAGCGGAAATCGCCGAGATGGTCGCACTGGCCGAAAAGACGTTCGGGTCCGTCGACGTCCTCGTCAACAACGCCGGCATCCAGTTCGTCTCGCCGGTCGAGGAATTCCCGATCGAAAAATGGGACGCCATCATCGCCATCAATCTGTCGGCGGCGTTTCACGCCATTCGCGCAGCGGTCCCCTTGATGAAAACGCGCGGCTGGGGCCGCATCATCAACACGGCGTCCGCGCATTCGCTGGTTGCTTCCCCGTTCAAGGCGGCTTACGTCTCGGCCAAGCATGGTATCGCGGGCCTTACCAAGACGGTGGCGCTGGAACTTGCGACCTTCAAGATCACCTGCAACTGCATCAGCCCCGGCTATGTCTGGACGCCTCTGGTCGAGAAGCAGATTCCCGACACCATGAAGGCGCGCAACATGACCAAGGAGCAGGTCATCAAGGATGTGCTGCTGGCGGCGCAACCGACCAAGGAATTCGTCACCGTCGAGCAGGTCGCGGCCCTTGCGCTCTTTCTCTGCGGCAATGACGCATCCCAGATCACCGGCGCCAACCTGTCGATCGACGGCGGCTGGACGGCGGCATAGGCGAGCGCGGCGTTTGCCGCCGTCGGCGGTCGCGCGGCTGCCAGCTTCCCCGGGCTCGCGGCAGAATTTCTGACGGATCGGCCGGCAAGGAAGTGCCGCCAGGAGAGTGAGTGCCCCTCCATGGGGGCGCCGCCGGCATGAAATGACGACCGCGGCGCCCCGACAGGGGAACAAATCCTCATCAGTTGCAATTTCTTTATCCGCAATTTTACGGATCGGATGGTTTACCGATCATTACCGTTTCCCGAACTATCGTCATGATTGTTGTTCGTAAAAATGCTACCTTCGGGAATAACGCCTATGCGCAAGAATCTTCCTGTTACTGACGTCGAATACCAGATTTCCGACCAGTCCGTGATCGTTTCCAGGACCGATCTCAAAGGCAAGATCACCTACGTCAACCAGGAATTCATCGAAGCGTCCGGGTTCGAGCCTGAGGAGCTTGCGGGCCAGCCGCACAACATCGTTCGCCACCCCGATATGCCATCGGCGGCCTTTGGAAATCTCTGGGAAACGATCAAGGCCGGCAAGCCCTGGGCGGGAGCGGTCAAGAACCGCCGCAAGGACGGGGGATTTTACTGGGTACTCGCCAGCGCGACCCCGATATGGGAAGGCAAGCAGATTGCCGGCTTCATGTCGATCCGATCGAAATTGCCGGCGGACCAGCGTACGCAGGCCGAGCAGGTCTATGCGCTGCTGAATGCCAACCGGGCGCAGGGCTACCGGATCGATGCCGGCATGATCCGGAAGAAGTCGATCGGCGACGTCTTTTCCTTCTTCACCCGCACGCTGACGGCCCGCCTTGTCAGCCTCGTCGCCGTGCTGGGGCTCTTCATGTTGCTGATCGGCCTTAGCGGGACGGCCGCTCTCAGGCAGGTGCATTCGCATACCAAGTCGATCTATGAAGATCGCGCGGTGCCGCTGGCCCAGCTTTTCGATATCAACAACCGCATGAAGGATAATGCAGCAGCTCTTCAGAATGCTGTTACGGCGACCCGGACGAAGCATCCGACGGGAGATGTGGAGGGGCGTATCGTCGCCAACAGGCAGGCCATCGACAAGGTCTGGGCCGAGTATCTCGCAACCTATCTGACGCCGGAAGAGAAAAGCGTTGCTGAGGCGTTCACGCTGAAACGAACCGCTTATCTCGAAAAAGGCGTGAAGCCGGGCATGGCATTGCTCGCCGAAAGCAAGATCGACGCACTAGAGGAGCATCTTTTCAATACCGTCGGCCCGCTGTTCGATGAAGTGAAGGCGGAAATGGACAAGCTGGTGGCAATCCAGGTCAAGGAAGCTCGCTCCGAATTTGAATCGGTCGAGCGCGAGTATTCGATGGCGATATGGCTGGCCATCGGCGCAATCAGTCTCGGCCTTCTGCTCGGCGGGATGATCGGGTTCCAGACCACGCATGCGGTGAGCCGCCCGCTCAGGCATCTCAACGAACTTCTCGGTCTCATTTCGCAGGGCAGTCTCAACAATCGTGTTGTCATTGAACGGGATGACGAGATCGGGCAGGCGCTGCGCAGCGTCCAGGCGATGCAGGCGCAGCTTGCGTTCGCCGCCGAAGAACGCAAGGAGCGTGCTCGTATTGCCGAGATGGAGAAGGCAAAGGCTCTCAACGAAATGGCCGAAAAGGTCGAGGACGAAACTGCCCGGGCGGTCGGCGATGTCGCCGCTCAGGCAGAGCGAGCCGCGGAAAACTCCCTGCTGATGAATACCAGCGCGGAAACGGTCGGCGCGAACAGCGGAAGCGTTGCGGCGGCCGCGGAGCAGGCGTTGGCCAATGCGCAAACGCTGACGGCGGCCGCCGACCACATGAGCACTTCGATTTCGGAAATCGCAGGCCAGATCAATTCTTCCCGTGAACTGTCGATCGAGGCCGTCTCGGCCACCCAGCGGGCGCAGGAACTCATTTCGAGGCTGTCGCAGACGGCAAGCACCGTCGGCGAAGTAACTGATCTGATCAGCGGGATCGCCAGCCAGACCAACCTCCTGGCGCTCAATGCGACCATCGAGGCTGCCAGGGCGGGAGAGGCCGGTCGGGGCTTTGCCGTGGTTGCCGCGGAAGTAAAGTCTCTGGCCGAGCAGACGGCCAAGGCGACGAACAGGATCGAGCAGCAGATCGATGAAATCCGGAGCGCGACGCAGGAATGTGTGACTTCGATCGGCACGATCGGAGACGTCATCCGCAGCGTCGACGAAGTATCTGCCCAGATCGCCGTCGCCATGGAGCAGCAAAGTGCGGTGACGCAGGAAATCTCGCGTACGGTTCAGGAATCGACCGATGCGGCACGGGAGGTCGCCACGCAGATTGCAAAGGTGTCGAGCGAGGCCAAGGAGACGGGGCGCCGGGCAGCGGAAATCCGCGACAGCTCGTCCGACATTGCCAGCAAGGTGGATGGCCTGAAATCGACCCTGGCGCGGGTGGTTCGCACTTCCACCGACGATGTCAATCGGCGGATGCTGGGACGTGCCGAACTCGACCGGGAATGTGACATCGAGATCGGAGGCGAGTCTCGCCGGGTTCATGTGTACGATGCGGCGGAGAACGGCGCCTTCCGGATCGAGCTGGTGCCCGGTATCCCGCTCAACACGCCGGTTTCTCTCACCGTTGCAGGTATTGGACGCAGCATGAAAGGGGTGGTGAGCCGTGCCGACCAGAATGGGCTCATGATCCAGTGCACATTGACGGAATCCGAGAGGCAAAACCTCGTGGGCATGATGGGGCGCGCACGCGCCGCTTGATGCGATCGGCATGCAGCGGGAGTCCCGGCACCTTCGGGGCTTCCGCGAACGCTCGCTCTAGCGACCGGCGCTCGATAGCGCGGTGACGACCGAGGACGTCAGTTGCAGCTCCTGCACGCCGATCCTGCCGGCGACCAGGATCAGCACGGCGGCAAGCGTCACGCGCAGCACCGTCTCCGGAACACGAAGCGCGCCGTAGCTGCCGATCAGGATGCCAGGCAGTGAGCCGATTAGCAGCACGCTCATTAATGCCCAATCCACGGCACCGATCGCCCAGTGCCCGATACCCGCCACGAGGGTCAGCGGTACCGCATGCGCGATGTCGGTGCCCACGACGGTTGCCATCGGCAGGCGAGGGTAGAGCAGGAGCAGGATCGTCACGCCGACGGCGCCGGCGCCGACGGATGAAATGGAGACGAGAACGCCGAGAGCCGCGCCCGTCATCACGGTCAGGATCGTGGATGTACGCTCGCTGACACGCTCAATCCTCCGGCGATAGCGTTCCATGATCGCCCGGCGGAACACCAGCGAGATGGCAGTGAGGAACAGCGCAAAGCAAAGCACCAGGTTGACGATGGTGCGTTGCGCCTGGGCATCGAGGCCGAGTTGCCACATTGCTAGCAGCGTAAGCACGCTCGCGGGAAGGCTTCCCGAGGCCAGCCTGATCACCGCCGGCCAATGGATGCTGCGCCCGAGACCATGGATCAAGCTGCCGCCGGTTTTGGTTGCTGCGGCGTAGAACAGGTCGGTTCCAACGGCCGTTGTCGGATGCACGCCGAACAGCAGGATGAGCAGCGGCGTCATCAGCGAGCCACCGCCGACACCGGTCATCCCGACAAGCAGGCCGACGGCAAAGCCGGAAACCACGTAGAGCGGATCGATCATTGCCACGCGCGTATTGATGATGTGTCAGACATGTAGCGACGCAGCGCCCCGGAAAGCAACGGAGCCCGAGAAATAAGAATATTTGATGCGCGCAATGGAACCCGATGGTGATTTTGCCCGGTTCCGGGGCTCGCGGAAGAATCCGCTTCCGCGCCGAAGCGAACGAAAAACGACAGAAAAATGATGCAGTTAAGTGCTGCGGAACGGGGCCGGGGCTATCGCTTCCCGAACGCCAGGACGTGCAGGCCGAGCCGGCGCCGCACGATGACGAACAGCAATACCGTTTCGAAAACGAGCGAGATCGAGGTGGCCGCCGCCGCGCCATGACCGCCGAAATGCGGCACCAGCGCGAGGCAAAATGCGACATTCATCAGGAAGGCCAGCGCATAGGCGAGCGCGCAGATGTGTTGGTGGCCGAGCATGTTGAGCAGCCGCTCGACGGGACCGATCGCCGCGCGCACGACGAGGCCGATCGCCGCGACGAACATGATGTCGTAGCCGACGACGAATTGCGGGCCGAACAGCCAGAGCAGCGGCTTGCCGAAGGCCAGCAGCACCAGCGTCGCCGCGAGCGACGGCCAGAAGGTCCATTGAATGGCGTGCGTGACGTAGACCGAAAGGCGATCCTTGTCGCCTTGCGCATTGTATTCGGCAAAGCGATGCGCCGTCGTCGCCGACATCGCGTAGTGGATGAAGGAGACCAGCGCCAGCGTCTTCACCACGGCGAAATAGATTCCGACTTCCTCTGACGGCCGAAACTGCTGCAGCACCAGCACGTCGGTGTAGGAAAGCAGAAGATAGAAGCTCTCGACCAGCAGGATCGGCAGCGACACCGCAAGCCAGCCGCGCACATCGTAGGTTCTTGCGCCGGGCTCGACATGGTGGGCGAGGCGACGATTGAGCACGATCATCTGCCCGAGCATGGCGAGCCAGACCGCGGCGAAGCTTGCCAGCATCGCGGCGGTGGCGCCGAGATTGAAGCCGAGCATGAAGGCGCCCGCCGTGAAGCCGATGATCAGCGTTTGCCGCACGATGAATTGCGGCATCAGCCCAAGGCGCATCCAGTCGTGCGAACGCGCGATGCCGTCCTGGGTGTTGGCGACCACGAATGCCGGCAGCGTAGCGCAACCGATATAGAGCGGCACGATGGAGGCCGCGTCGATCCAGGACGACAGCAGCCTGACGAGGCCGGCCAGCATCAGCGCGACGACGGTAGATACGGCGAAGGTCAGCCAGCGGCTGCCGGAGAGGAAGCCGCGCAGCAGCGCATGCTGGCCGTGCGTGCGATATTCCGGAATGAGCTTCTGCGCCGAGGCCGAGATACCGAAATCCATCATGCTGCCGAGCAGCAGCACCCAGGTCCAGACATAGACATAGATGCCGTAGTCTGATGTGCCCATCCAGCGCGCCAGCAGAATCTGCGCGCCATAGGCCATCACTGCGCTTGCCACGCGGATCGCGAAAATGGTGGCCGCAAGGCGTCTGGTGACCGAAGCCTCGCCGGAATCGCCAAGCAGCGCCTTCAGCCGCGCAACGATGCCGGCAGGCGAAGTGGTTGCAGATCGGCTGTCCATCACGGCCACGGTGAAAATGGTCCTTGAAGATGCCGCGACAGGCTTGCGGCCGTCGCTCCGTTTATCAACGAATCGTTAAGATTCGGTTGGACGGCCCTCGTGTTCGGGGCAAACGACATGCGCGGTGGCTGAAAACGAAGCCGTTAATTGCGGGCGTCATTTCGCCCTTGGGAGGAGAAGGTCCTCAGGTCAATTCAAGGTCGCATTGAACTCATGTGCCCGCTCGCCGCCGACCAGAGTGAGCTTCAGCACGGCGCCATCGGCCTTCGCGCCGGGCGGCAGACCGTCGAGTTCAAAGACGAAGCGCTTGATGCCGGGCGGGCCGCCCTCCAGCAGCCTGGGGATCGGCAGCGCCCAGTCCGGCGTCGGGCCCTCGACGAACAGGCTGACTTCCTTGGCCTCGGCTGCGCCGACATCGACCAGCACGTTCTTGTCGCCATCGCGCCTGACGTTGCGGATCGTGACCGGAAGCGGATCGCCGATGTTCGCCGGCTTCGGTACCGCGTCGAGCGCGGCGGCAAGATTTCCGTCCTCGGTGCTGGCGACGCTCGCAAAGGTCAATTCACTGGCGGCTTCCACCGGGATGCAGAGCTTGTCGCACACGGCGTAGCTGATGTGGGCGCGCAGCGTCACCGGCTTGTCGTTGTTTTTTGCCACGATGCGCAAGGGCAACAACACCTGCTTCTTGTAACCCAAGGAGAAGCCGCCAGCGCCATCATCGAACTTTGCCGGCGCAGGCCACAAAACCGTCACCGTCTCGACATTGTCCGACTTGGAAAAATCGAAGCGCGGCGGCACGCCGGAGTCGCCGGGCATTCGCCAGTACGTCTTCCAGCCGGGCTCGAGTTGGATGGCGATGCCGCCGAGCAATACGTTGCCGCTGCGCGAGCCCGCCAGCAGCCGCACTGCCGAGTGTGCGTCGCGCTGCCAGGGCGAGGCATCCTCGGCCTTGGCCACGCCGACCAGGCAGGCAGTCAGCAAGGTGGCGGCGAGACCAATTGCGGCGCGGGCGGGAACAGGGGCGTTCATGGCATGTCTCTACAGGTTTGGTTCGGTACAAACCATTGAATTGCTTGTGATCTGCGGCATCGCGCTTGATTGACAGGCTTGCGACCCGATATCAGGATGGTAACGATTGATGAGGGGCCTTTGCGGATGAGTCCTCAAGGCAAAGCACCGAAGAGCGCCGGCCGCAAGACCGGCAGCGGAAATAGCACGACGCCGGACGAGAGCTATCTCGACGGCCAGATGCTGATCGCAATGCCTGTGATGGGCGATCCTCGCTTCGAGCGTTCGGTCATCTACATGTGCGCGCATTCTTCGGAAGGCGCCATGGGCATCATCGTCAACCATCCCGCCGGGAGCATCGACTTTCCACAGCTCCTGATGCAACTCGATATCATCAAGAGCGCGGACCAGATCAAGGTGCCTGAAAGTGGCGAGCCGATGCAGGTGCTGAAAGGCGGTCCGGTCGACACCGGACGCGGCTTCGTGCTGCATTCCAGCGACTACTTCATCGAAGATGCCACCTTGCGGATCGACAAGGACATCTGTCTGACCGCGACCGTCGACATCCTCAAGGCGATCGCGAAGGGTGCAGGGCCGAGGCACGCGATCCTTGCGTTGGGCTATGCCGGTTGGGCGCCGGGGCAGTTGGAGACCGAGATCCAGCACAATGGCTGGCTGCATTGTCCTGCCGATCCCGATCTCGTGTTCGGAGCCGCCGTCGAGGAAAAATACCCGCGCGCGCTGCGCAAGATCGGTATCGATCCCGGCATGCTTTCGAACGAAGCGGGACATGCCTGAGGTACTGAGGCGCGGCCTGGTCAGCCGCTGCCTGTCCCCTGCGGGACG
>JAHCKB010000349.1 GCA_026125985.1 Bradyrhizobium sp. | reverse complement strand
CATCGCCCAACCGACGCTCGGCAGGGTGACGAAGGAAGATGCCAATTACGCAACTTATCGCGACCACCTGCGCAAGACGGTGGAAGAGCCGTTCGCCCTGTTTTTGCAGGGGTAGAGGGTGCCTTGGGTTAGCCGCAGTCTCGTGTCAACTGCGGCGGGCTTTATTTTTGAAGGGTTTTCGGCCGGAGACGGCCACTATGTCATGGCAAGGGGATCCGGACGCCTCCGAGAACGATGCTGGCAATTTCCGACCAACCATTCGACGCTTCGGCGCGAGAGCCTCTCTTCTCTGTGATCATTCCGCTGGAATTTCATCGCGGTCAGTGGGAACGCGCCTGGCAGGGATGGCAGGCGCAAACGCTCGACAGCACTGCATTCGAGATCATCCTTGTTGTGCCGCCGGCTTTTCCCGATCGAGACAAACTGCACAAGTCGGCAGGATCGCAGGTTCGTCTCGAATACTCGCAGGATTCACACGACATCGATTTGTGCGCGGTCGGCGCAGCGAAGGCCCGCGGTCGTTTCCTGTTCTTTACGGAGTCGCACTGCTGGCCGGAGCCAGATGTTCTCGAACTGTGTCTTGAGGCATTCAGGGTCAACGAAGACTGGGCCGCTCTTTCCTGCCGGTCAGTCCGGGTTACCCATAACAGGTTGTCCGAGGCCGAAGCCGACATGTACGAGGCCGACATCGCATTCGGAATGTATACCCACCCCTGGCGGAAAATTCTCGATCAGTGCTTCGTGACGCGACGTGAGGCTTACCGGGCGAGCGGCGGCCTCAAGCCCGAGTTTGGGCATTTCTCGGAGTGGCTGTTGGCTGCCAACTACTTTCAGACGGGATGCAAGATCGGATATTTGCCGGAAGCGCGCCTGCATCACTACTATGTCGGCTCACTGGATGAGTTGAGAGAGTTCACGCTGGATTTCGTCGCCGGCGAGATCAGATATTTTGCCGGAGAAAGCGTCGAGCCTGGAGATGCGCTGCTGGAGCGGCCATCCGAGTGGGTTTGCCGACACAGCCTCGACAGGATGGAGGCACGCGGCATACTGAGCATGGTGGCGCGCGACGGGTTCACTGTCGGGACCGTTTTCGGCGTCGCACGGACCGCGCAGGCTCTCGCCCGCTGGGGGCCCATTGCGCTTCTCGGAGATCGTCTCGCGATAGCTGCCAGAGCCTTTATGGTGCTTTGGACCGGGTTCATCCTGAAGCTGAGCATGGCTGCTGGTCCTCGCCGATGGCTCGCCGCCTCGTTCAAGAAGCATACGGCTGCGCTGATCGCCTACGAGCGCCTGATCGGTATCAGCCGCATTCGGCTCGAACAGCGTGACTTGCGTCGAGACAGGACGCCCATTGCTGGAGACGACAGCCCGGCGGTTCTCGAGGACGTGGGATTCCATCCAGGCGAGCGTCGCGGGGAGTCTTTTCGCTGGAGCGAGCCCGAGGCCCTGCTCAGGCTGTGTGCGCCGGGCTGTAGCCGCATTCGCGTGCAGTGCCTGCGGGTCCGTCGCTCATTGAGGTGGATCGATCTGCGCGTGTATCTGAATGGAGAGCGCGTAGCGAGTTCGGCGATAACGATCGGGACTCAGGATTTCGAGATCGCGATCGAGCCCCCGCTGTCGGGTATCTTCGAGCTGGGCTGGTCCTGCAGGCCGCTGTTCGCGATCACCGATCCTCGCCGACTTGGCATTCCCGTGATCGCCCTCGACGTGACGACGCAGGACGCCGCGGTCGATGCCCGCTCTGGACCGTCGGGCGATATGCGCGGCTCGGCCGGGGCCGCTACGACGCAGCGGCTTCGGCAACATCGGTTGCTTTTGGCGCGCTGAACTGCTGCCGCAGGGTCGGCTTGTGGATCTTGCCCGTCGCGTTGCGCGGCAAGGCGTCGACAAACTCGATCAGCCGGGGGCATTTGAACTTTGCGAGGTTCGCCGCGCAATGCGCGTGGATTTCCGCAGGCGCCAGCGTGTGTCCCGGCTTCACCGCGACGATGGCCATGCCGACCTCGCCCCATTGCTCGTTCGGAATGCCGATGATGGCGGCTTCCGCCACGGCCGGAAGCTGGTGCAGCACGCTCTCGACTTCCGCCGGATAGACGTTCTCGCCGCCGGATATGTACATGTCCTTCCAGCGATCGACGATGTAGTAGAAGCCGTCCTCGTCGATGCGCGTGGCGTCGCCGGTGTGCAGCCAGCCGTCGGTGAACGACGACTTGTTGGCATCCGGCCGGTTCCAGTAGCCGGGCGTTACGTTCGGTCCCTTGACCCACAATTCGCCCAGCTCGCCGATATCGGCGTCGCTGCCGTCGGGCCGCACGATACGCACTTCCGTGTGCAGAACCGGCTTGCCGGAAGAGCCCGCCTTGCGTGCGGCGTCCTCCTTGTCGAGCACCATCACCGCCGGCGAGGTCTCGGTCATGCCATAGCCCTGCTGCAGCGCCACGCCACGCGCTTCCCACACCTTCAGGAGCGGCACAGGCATCGGCGCGCCACCAACGCCGCCGATAACCAGCCGGCTGAAGTCGGAGGCGGCGAAGGCCGGATGCTGCGCCATGAACTGATAGATCGAGGGCACGCCGAAGAACACGTTGATGCCCTGCGCGGGGTCGCTGATCAGCTTGAGCGCTTCGCCAGGATCGAACACGCGCATGATCAGCACGGTGCCGCCGGCATGCATGACCGGATTGGTGTAGCAGTTGAGGCCGCCGGTGTGGAACAGCGGCAGCACGGTCAGCAGTACCGAAGCCGGCGAGATATAGGCAGGGCCGCCGAGATTGACGCAGTTCCAGAACGTCATGCCGTGGGTGATGATCGCGCCCTTCGGCAGGCCCGTCGTGCCCGACGTGTACATGATGGTGGAGATATCATCGAGCGTGACGATCTCGGCCTTGTCGATGGGCTTTGCCGCCGCGATGCCGGCCTCGTAGGAGCCGCCGGGCCCGAACTTGAGCGCGGACTCGACGTTGCACAGTCCGGCAACGGTCAGAGCCGTCTCGGCAAGCTCATCATCGTGGATCATTACGCGAGGGGCGGCATCGCCGACGATGAACTGCAGCTCCGGCACGGTGAGGCGGTTGTTGAGCGGCAGGAAGATGGCGCCAAGCCGGAAGCAGGCGAACTGAACCTCCATCGTATCGGTCGTGTTGAGCGCCAGCACCGCGACGCGGTCGCCGCGCGCCACTTTCAGGGCGTCGCGCAGATGGCCGGCCAGCCGCGAGACGCGCTCATTGAGCTCGCCATATGAAAAGCGACGCCCGCTGCCGAGATCGACCAGCGCAACCTTGGCTGGATTGCGGCGCCCGTAATGGGCGATCCAGTCGTAGTAACGGATGGACATGCATGCTCCTCCCGGTCGTCCGCGCGCCGGTTTTGCTCCGGCGCTTCTCTGCGGCTATTCTACATCATCCGTGATAGCTTCCCTATGGGAATACTTGCGCTGAACATCGTCCTGCGAAGCCAGTCGGCCGCGCAGCTACTCAACGCAAGTGAGCCGCCGCCAAGTCGAGGCAATTTCGGGAACACCCGGGAGGACATCATGCTGGAGCGCACTCGGCCGCAGAGCCCGTTCTACACGCAGGAGCACGAAGCCTTCCGCGACGTGATGCGTCGCTTCGTGGCGCGCGAGATCGAACCCTATGCCAGCGAATGGGACGAGGCGGGCGAATTTCCGCGCTCGCTCTATGTCAGAGCTGCCGAGGTTGGTCTGCTCGGGCTGGGCTTTCCCGAGGAATATGGCGGCGTGCCCGCCGATCAGTTCATGAAGATCGTTGCCTCGCAGGAGCTGGCGCGTGCCGGCGCTGGCGGCGTTTCCTCCAGCCTGATGAGCCACACCATCGGCTCGCCGCCGATTGCGCGCGCCGCGCGGCCCGAGGTGAAGGCGCGGGTGTTGCCGCAGATACTGTCGGGCGAGAAGATCTCCGCGCTCGCCATCACCGAGCCGAGCGGCGGCTCCGATGTCGCCAATCTTCGCACCAAGGCGCGGCGCGACGGTGACCACTATGTCGTCAGCGGCGAGAAGACTTTCATCACCTCGGGCATGCGGGCGGATTATCTCACCGTTGCGGTGAGGACTGGCGGCGAGGGCGCCGGCGGGGTCAGTCTGCTGCTCATTCCCGGCGATACGCCGGGCCTGTCGCGAACGAAACTGAAGAAGATGGGCTGGTGGGCCTCCGACACCGCCACGCTGCATTTCGACGAATGTCGCGTGCCGGCCGAAAACCTGATCGGCGAGGAAGGCCACGGCTTCAAGATCATCATGTACAATTTCAACAGCGAGCGCATGGGCATGGCATCGAGCTGCACTGCCTATGCCCGCGTCTGCCTGGACGAGGCCATTGCCTACGCCAGGGAGCGCAAGACCTTCGGCAAGCCGATCGCCCAGCACCAGGTGATTCGCCACAAGATCGTCGACATGGCGCAGCGTGTCGCGGCAAGCCAATCGATGCTGGAGCTTCTGGCGTGGCGGCTCGGACAGGGCGAGAATCCCGTCGCTGAAATCTGCATGATGAAGAACATGTCCACGCAGACGATGGCCTTCTGCGCTTCGGAAGCGGTACAGATCTTCGGCGGCGCAGGCTTCATGCGCGGCGTCAAGGTCGAGCGCATCTACCGCGAGGTCAAGGTCAACGCCATTGGCGGCGGCACCGAGGAGATCATG
>JAHCKB010000348.1 GCA_026125985.1 Bradyrhizobium sp. | reverse complement strand
TCGCTTGAAAACGCTCTAGCGACCCGGAATCGACGCCGGTGGCCGCAGTGAGGAGCTCGGCGTCCATGTCGAGGGAGCCGGCTTCGAGGCAGCCGGCGGCGGTGTCCGTGCGGCCGCACGCTTGCTGGCACGCTTGCCGGCATCGACGGACTCCAGATACGACGTCAGCGCCCAGGCCGACGAGGCGTTGCTCGCATAGTGCTTCTGCAAATAGAGAAAGAGCGTGAGGCTGAAGCGCCCCTTCGAAAGCCCGCGCGGGCTGCGATGGCAGGCCGCGCACCCCTCCGCAAACAACTTCGACGCCGGTTTGCCCGCGTCGAGATTTTCCTGCGCGCCGGCACCGGCGCAACTGAGCCAGATCGCAGCCAGCGCAAGCAGGCTACGTCGCAATCGGGTCGGCACCATCGAACTTCCATCCACGCGCGGACAAATTCGGCCCTGCTCGGTTATAGTTCCATTCGCAGCAAGCCTGCCCCGCCACAGCTCGTTCGAGCAAAGGCGGACCGTGTCCGGCGACGCTCGTTAGAGCGAAGCGGGATGGCGGAATGTGGGCTCCAATTGGCGGCAAACGTGGCGTCATAAGCCTCGCTTGCGTCGACCCTCCCCAAATCAACCGTGGTTAAGTCAACCCTGGCCCGGTCCGCGGATGATCTTCATGGCGGATTCGATGTGACGCCACGCGCGGGCATCGTCATCCTCGCCGCGGCTCTCGCAGGCGACCGCCTGCTGCGCTGCCCTGGCGATGGCAGCCTGACCGTACTGCTCCAGCATCTGGCGGGCCAGGGTGTGGATCTCTGTCTGGGACATCATGGCGAATGCTCCCTTCTGGTTGACTGGGAGAAACCGCCGAGGCGCGGAATCGTTCCGCCGCAAGGACGACGTCGTCGCGCGGCAGGCGACAAACGAATTCGGCGACGGCCGCTCGAAAGGAAAGGTCGGAACCTGCCGGCGCTCAGGCGACGTCGGCCTTCGTCTCCTGTGCCTGCGCCTCCGCCGCGAGCGCATCGAGGTCAACGAGGCGCGGATCGTCGGCATCGACCTCGGGCTGCGCGACACCGGTGCCGTGAACGTGCATCAAGGTCTGCACCCGCCGCGCGTTCATGTGGTCGACATGCTGATGGCGCAGCGCGGTAGCCAGAAGATATTTCGGCAGGGCTACCGCTGCGAATGCCTGCACACGCTTCAGCTCGGCGCCCTCGCGCCATTGCAGCGGGTTGAGCGTGTAGATCAGTTGCCGCTGGATATCGGGCAGAGCCAGCGCGTCCAGCTCGGTCACGGCGTCCTGCCCGGCATTGGCATTGCCGCTGCGCGTGCTCGCCGCCGCCGAGCGCAGCTCCCAGCAGATCAGCTCCACCGCCGACAGCACCTCGCGACGCACCGCGTCGATACTCGCCGAAAACCGCGCCGCCTGCGTCAGCTCGAGCGTGCTGTTGCCGGCGGCCGCGAGCAACCCGGCTGCACCCGTATCGAACCCCGGTGCGGCCCTCTCGATGCTGGCTGCCATCGCCTCGATCTCGTCGGCGATGCGATCGCGTTCGCGCTGGGCCTTGGCTTCCGCCAGCCCCCGCTCGGTGGCAACGAGTTGCTCATCGAATTCGGCAAGCTCGGCACGCAGCGCCCTGGCGCGTTCTTCGACCGTGCGCAGATCGCTCTCCGCCCGCGCCAGTTTGGCGTCGCTGGCGCCCGCCACTGCAAGCTTTTCCGCCGCCTTGCGCTTGTCGGCCTCGACTGCATCGGCGGCCTTCGACTTGGCGGCGAGCTTCAGTCGCGCTGCCTGCTTTTCCCGCAATGCGTTCTCGAAGCGTTCGACGGGGCCCAGTTCACGTCTGAAGAATGACATCTCACCCCCCGCACTATCGGAATTTCTGCGCCGAATCAGCCGGCTGCCGCAATGGGCGGAAGTTTACCGGAAACTTGGCTCAGATTGCGGCTCACGGCCGCGAACGGCTGTGGAAGCGCCTCCTGTCCCGCCGCCCCCGAGGCGCAACGAGCACGGGTCGCGGCTTCGTGAAAGTTGTTTCGTCCCGGCCCGCGCGACGAAACGCAACCGGCGGGCAACGAAACCGTTTTCCCCTTGCCAGAAAGACGTCCGGAAACCCTGCCCTCCTAACCTGCCCTCACGTGATCCAACACTGGGGTGCGATCATGAAGACGCTTCTGACCATGCTGTACCGCTCCTACTGCCTGACGCAGCTCCAGGAGATTCGTCGATACCAGACTGCCGGCTGAAGCCACGGGGGGACTTTCAGCGCAGCCGCTGAGAGGAAAAGAGAAAATGCTCGAAGTTGATCACTATCGCTTTCAGGCCGACCGCGCCCGCCGCATGGCCGACCGCGTCACCGACGCTGTCGTGCGCGAGAAGCTCCTCGAAATGGCTTCCGAATTCGGCCGCTACGCCGCGCTGATCGAAGCCAAGGCGCGCGAAAAGTTGGCTCAGGCTGCGACGGCCTGAACATCGCATTCGCTGGCATCGGGCGGGACGATCGAACGCACGTCCCGTTTTGCGACAGTCTTCCCTTGAAGTTCCCCGGCCCCAGACTCTCCATTCCCTCGCCTTGCTTACGTCAAACCCGGCTGGACTGGTGCCAGCGGGCGGGATGGACTACGAGCATGGGGATTTCTGGATGCGTTCCACGCTGAGCCATATTGACGAGCCGCACGATGCGCCGATCGCGCCCGATATCGTGCCCGCAGACTGGGCCGATTGCGTACCGCGCCCGGCGAACGACGCCACGAGCCGCGAGAAATTGTTCGCGGAGATCCGCCAGGCCGCAGCGACGGCCGCGCCGAGTGTCGACAACACGTTTCGCGCCAGCGACGTCAGCGACAATCCCCTGCTGAAAAGCAAGGTCAGGTCGCGCGCCTGGATCAAGCGTGCGGCTACCATCTTCATGTTCGCCCTGTTCAGCGCGTTCGCCGCAGCCGCCTGGCAGCACAATGGCGATGCGGCAAAGCAGATGCTGGCAAGCTGGGTGCCGTCGCCCGCCGCAAGTTCGTCACCCGCAGCGGAGCCGGCCGACGAGCCTGCGGCGCAACCAGCCGCAGAGCAGCAGCCTGCCGCTGAACCGACCACCGCTGCGGCCGCGGCTCCGGTCCCCGCAGAGACCACCACGAGTGCCGTCGCGTTGCCGCCGGAGACCGAGCAACAGATTCAATCAATGGCGCGCGATCTCGCCGCCATGGGCGAGCAGATCGAACAGCTCAAGGCAACCATCGAAACGCTGAAAGCAAACCAGCAGGCTGCAGTTGCGCCTGCCACGCCCGTAGTCCACCCGCCCGTGCCACCGGCGAGGCCGAAGGTGACCGCGGCTCCGCCGCGGCGCGCACCCGCTCCGCCTCCTCCGGCTCAGGCTGCAGCGATCCAGCCACCGCCTCCAGCCCCGCCGCCACCGCAGGCGACAAGGCAACCCAATGGCGAGCCGATCGTGCGTCCGCCCATGCCGTTGCCGCTCTCGGACCGATACTAGAGCTTCGGATCTGATTGAATCACAACCGAAGCTAGGGTTCTTGGTTTGACGCGTTTTCTTGACGCGAACCGGTTTCCACTTCGCTTGCGCTTGATAACGCTCTAGATTTCCAGCGCTGGCGGCTCGAACCAGTTGGTCAGCGACAGCCCTCCGTCGACGGTGAAGGCCGCACCCGTCACATAGGCCGATACCTTGTTGGAGAGCACCGCAAGCGCCATTGGCGCGAGATCTGCGGCCACGCCGATGCGGCCCAGCGGAATGTGTTTTGCGAGCGAGGGATCGGCAACAAAGCCGCCCGCGGCGATCGCGCCGGGCACCAGTGCGTTGACGCGGATGTTGTAGCGGCCGAGCGTCTTGGCAAGCTCCTTCACCAGCATCGCCATGCCCGCTTTCGTCGTCGAATAATGCGGCAGGTTGCGCGGCGTGCCCGCGTGCAGCGAGGTCAGGAAAAGAAACGAACCCGGCACCTTCGCCGCGATGAGCTGCCGCGCGATGCCTCGCGCCAGATGGAAGCCCGCCTCAAGATTGACGGCATGCATCTGCCGCCATGTCTCATCGCTCACGGCGAGCGCATGGTCGGCCTCGCGCCGCGGCGGTGAGGCCGAATGCACGAAATGCGTGACCTGCCCAACGACACCACGCGCATGCGCGAGCAACGCATCGCAGGCGGCCGGTTCGGCAAGATCGCCAGTCCACGCCGACGCCAGTTCGGGCCGCGGCGATGCCTTGATGGCCTCCGCCACCCGCTCGGCGCTGATATCGGCAAAAACCGTCCGCACACCCTCGCCCACCAGTCCTTGCGCTATGGCGCGGCCGATGCCGTTGCCCGCGCCGGTTACCAGGGCCGCCTCGCGGGCAGGATCGAAAGGATTTTGCAGCAGGCTCATGGGAGCTCCTTAGCCGAAATACGGATCGTTTCGACCAAGAATCACCACAATCTTTCGTCCGGATAAAGTCGGATTCGCAAGGAGGATCGAAAATGCGAGTCGCAAGAACGACTCTCATCGCACTGGCAGCACTCGCCGTGCTCGCAACGCCAGCCTTCGCCAAGAACACGGAGGCGCAGCAGGCCGATACCGAGGAGGAAGCGTCGCCGCCCTGCACCTCCTATCAACTCGGTCCCGACGGCGACTGGGTCCCGCTTCCGTGCCGGGAGCTGGGCACCAATTCGTCCACGCAGCATCGCGCG
>JAHCKB010000347.1 GCA_026125985.1 Bradyrhizobium sp. | reverse complement strand
GCCGCGCTCGGCGATGTAGAGCTCGTCATTGGCGGGATTGTAGATCACGCCGGCAATCACCGTGCCCTCGCGCGCAAGCCCGATCGAGATTGCGAACTGCGGAATGCCATGCAGGAAGTTGGTGGTGCCGTCGAGCGGATCGACGATCCAGGTGTGGCTCTTGTCGGTACCCTCGCGCGCGCCGCCTTCCTCGCCGAGGAACCCGTAGCCGGGCCGCGCCTTTGCAAGGTCCGTGTAGAGCATCTCCTCGGCACGCTTGTCGGCGAGCGAGACGAAATTGGCCGGTCCCTTCAGCGATACCTGCAGGTGCTCGATCTCGCCGAGGTCGCGCTTCAGGCTGCGGCCGGCGCGGCGCGCGGCCTTGACCATGACGTTGATGAGGGCGGAATAAAGCATGTAGTCACGCGGGTGGATTGAGGGAAAAGGGCGTTATCGTCGCCGCCTTGGGTGCCCTGCCGGGTGAGCGCCGTCAAGGCCGGATCATTTGCCGAGCCATTTGCGCCCTTCCCCCTCGGCCTTGGCACGGTCGGCGGCAGGAAGGTCGGCCAGATACTCGTCCAGTTCCGGATCGCCCTTGCCGGCGCTCTTCGCGATCCAGTGCCATTTCAGCGCCTCGATCTTGTCCTGCTGCACCCCCGTTCCGAAGGCGAGCACGCGTGCCAGGCGGTTCTGCGCGATCGGACTGTTCTGCTTGGCAGCCTTGCGCAGCAGGGCCACGGCCGCCGGCTGGTTCTTCGGGGTGCCGGTGCCGTTGAACATTGCAATGGCGTATTCGACTTCAGCATCGACATTGCCGGCGAGCGAGGCGGCTTGCAGCAGGCGCACCGCCTTCTCCATGTCCTTCTCGACGCCGGTGCCTTCCTTGTAGAAGGTGGCCAGCGCATATTGCGCCTCGGGACTGCCGGCGTCGGCCGCCATACGCAGCAACTCGGCGGCACGCTTGAGGTCCTGCGGCAAGGTCTGGCCGTCGAGATAGAGCAAAGCGAGATTGTAGGCCGCCTTGGGATTGCCGAGCTTGGCTGCGGAGGCGAGCAGCTTCACCGCCTCTTCGCGATTCTTGGCGCCGCCGCGGCCGGCAAGCCGCAGCATCGCCAGCGCAAACATCGCCTCGCGGTCGCCGGCGTCGGCGGCGCGCTTGTACCATTCGGCCGCTTTGGCGTAGTCGCGCTTGACGCCGAGCGCGTTGGAGTAGAGCTCGCCCAGCATGGTCATCGCCTTGGGGTCGCCGTTATATTGCGCGCGGTTCATGGCAAGGTCGAACGCGGTCTTGTACATGCCGCGCTGATAGGCGCCGTAGACGAGATCGGCATTGGGATCGTCGAACACCGACGGCGCCTGCGTCTTGGTGGCGCTCGATTCCGGGGTAGGGGTTGCCGTCGGCTTCGGTGCGGCAGGGGCGGCCTTCCTGGCTGCCGCCGGCGCCGGCTTTTCCTTCTGGGGTGCTTCCTTTTTTGGTGCATCCTTCTTCGGCGCAGCCTTGCTCTCGGCCGCCGGCGGCGCGATCTGCATCTGTGCCAGCGCGGCCTGGGAAAGCACCAGGCTTGCGGCAACCACCGCTATCCGCTGCAAGGTCCTCATCCGGCGTGAACTCGTCCGTGAGCGGCCTGATGTGCGTGCCGGATCACCCGGCCGGCCTCGGCCAGCGCTGCGCTTGCGCCGCGCGGATCGGCCCAGATGAAATCGCCGACCAGCACGAAGTCGGCGCCCGCCGCGGCGAATTCGGAAACCTCCTCGAGCGAGGTGGCAAAGCCGACGCTGGGAGGTTCGAACAACTCGTCCCACCATTGCAGGCGCTCGGCAATGGCCTCCGCCGAGGGGCGTTCTCCCTTCGCATCGGGTTCGCCGAACAGCACGTAGTCCGCCTTTTCGCCCGCGGCCATGGAATCGTGCCGCGTGACGAGCCCGCCGACGCCTGCGATGCGGTCGGGCTTCAGCGACGGCAAGGCCTCTTCCAGCGCGGCGATGCCGGAAAGATGCGCGCCATCGGCGCCGCTGCGTGCCACCAGCTCGACATGGCCTTCGACCAGCAGCGCTGCGCCTGCATTCTGGATCACAGGCGCAAGCTGCTTGAGGCGCGAGATCATGGTGCGCTGGTCGGTTTCCTTCAGCCGCACCAGCACCGCCGCCACGTCGGCTGCCGCCAGCAGTTCCGGCAGTTGCGCGACGAGGCCGGACGGATCGTCCACCTCCGGCGTCGCAAGATAGAGGCGCGGCGCCGGGCGCGGCGGAGGCGCTTTGCCGGCCAAGCTCAGGCCGCCTTCTTTTCCAGGCCGGACTCCCAGGCGCCTTTGCTGGCGAGCCCGTTCATGTGGGCGCGATGCGCGAAAGCGCGCTGACCGGCCGCGACATTCTCCGACTTGCCGGACCAGGCCTTCTGCGGCGCGGCCTGCAGCGCGCGGCCGTAGGAGAAGGTCAGCTTCCACGGAAGATTGCCGATCTTGTTCATGGCGTCGAGATGGGCGGTTGCCTCTTCGTCGCTCTGCCCGCCGGAGAGGAAGGCGATGCCGGGCACGGCCGCGGGCACGCAGGCCTTCAGCATCCGCACGGTCTTCTCCGCGACCTCGGCAACGGAAGCCTGCTTCGGACATTTCTTGCCGGAGATCGCCATGTTCGGCTTCAGCACCATGCCTTCCAGTTCGACGCGCTGCACGCGCAGTTCCTGGAAGGTCTTGTTGAGCACGCGCTGGGTTACCTCGTAGCAGCGGTCGATGTCGTGATCGCCGTCCATCAGGACTTCCGGCTCGACGATCGGCACGATCTGCGCCGCCTGGCACAGCGCGGCATAGCGGGCGAGCGCATGTGCGTTGACGCTGATCGCGGTCATGGTGGGAATACCGGCACCGATATCGATCACGGCGCGCCATTTCGCAAAGCGTGCGCCGCGCTCGTAGTACTTCTTCAGGCGCTCGGCGAGCTTGTCGAGACCGACGGTGACGAGTTCGCCCGGGCACTGCGGCAGGGCCTGCGTGCCCTCGTCGACCTTGATGCCGGGGATGCTGCCGGCCTGCTCGATCAGCTTGACCAGCGGCGTGCCGTCCTTGGCGTTCTGCCAGATCGTTTCGTCATAGAGGATGACACCGGAAATATATTTGCTCATCGCGTCCGTCGAGCGGAACAGCATCTCGCGATAGTCGCGCCGGTTATCTTCGGTCGATTCGACCTTGATGGCGTCGAAGCGCTTCTTGATGGTGCCGGAGGATTCGTCGGCGGCCAGAATGCCCTTGCCCGGCGCGACCATGGCAACGGCGACTTTGTTGAGTTCGGCAAGATTCATCGGATCGTTCTCCCGGCGTTAAGGTGCTTTGACCGCGGAAAATAGACGGTTCTCGGGCAAATGAGGAGATTTACGTTCGTCGCAAGAGGAACCTCATTGTGGGAAAGCCGCGGTCATCCCGGGCCCGCGCCAAGGGGCGCGTCCCGGAATGACGCCGAAGTGATCGTGGGGTTCACTCAACCCGCGTGGATCGCTATGCGACGCGGGGGTCTAGTTCGCCCTTGGCATAGCGCTTGGCCATCTCCGCCGTCGTCAGCACCTTCTTGATCTTGCTGGCCTGTCCTGCGGTATTGAATTCCTGCAGGCGCTGCTTGCACAGCTTGGTCATCGCTTCCATCGCGGGCTTCAGGTACTTGCGCGGGTCGAACTCTTCCGGGCTGTCCTTCAGGATCTTGCGGATCTGGCCGGTCATGGCCATGCGGTTGTCGGTGTCGATGTTGATCTTGCGCACGCCGTTCTTGATGCCGCGCTGGATCTCCGCCACCGGCACGCCCCAGGTTGGCTTCATCTTGCCGCCGTTGGCGTTGATGATGTCCTGCAATTCCTGCGGAACCGAGGAGGAGCCGTGCATGACCAGATGCGTGTTCGGCAGTTTGCGGTGGATTTCCTCGATCACGTTCATGGCGAGGATGTCGCCGTCCGGCTTGCGCGTGAACTTGTAGGCGCCATGCGAGGTGCCCATGGCAATCGCCAGCGCGTCGACCTTGGTCTCCTTGACGAACTTCACGGCCTCGTCGGGATTGGTCAGCAGCTGGTCGTGCGACAGCTTGCCCTCGGCGCCGTGGCCGTCTTCCTTGTCGCCCATGCCGGTCTCCAGCGAGCCGAGCACGCCGAGTTCGCCCTCCACCGAAATGCCGCCGAGATGGGCCATGTCGGTCACCGTCCTGGTGACGCCGACATTGTAGTCCCAGTCGCCGGGCGTCTTGCCGTCGGCCTTCAGAGAGCCGTCCATCATGACCGAGGTGAAGCCGGCCTGGATCGCGGTCATGCAGGTGGCGGGCTCGTTGCCATGATCGAGATGCACGCAGACCGGGATCTGCGGATAGATCTCGGTGACGGCGTCCATCATGTGGCGCAGCATCACGTCGTTGGCGTAGGCGCGCGCGCCGCGCGAGGCCTGGATGATCACGGGCGCATCGAGCGCGGACGTGGCTTCCATGATCGCCAGCGCCTGCTCCATGTTGTTGATGTTGAACGCCGGCACGCCGTAATCGTGTTCCGCCGCGTGATCGAGCAATTGACGCAACGTGATGCGGGCCATGTGTGTAGTTCTCCGGTTTGTGCTGGCGCGCCGTGGTGGCGCGCGAATTCAGATATGCCTCAGCGCGATCTCAGAACCTCGACGCCGGGCAGGGGCTTGCCTTCCATCCATTCAAGAAACGCGCCGCCCGCGGTCGAAA
>JAHCKB010000346.1 GCA_026125985.1 Bradyrhizobium sp. | reverse complement strand
ATTCTCGAGAAGCGCCTTGGCGAATCTGAATATCTCGCCGGCGAGTATTCTATCGCTGACATCAGCACATTCCCTTGGGTTCGCACGCGAAAGCTGCATCGACGCGAGTTGTCGGAGTACCCGAACATTGATCGATGGTACCAGGCGATCAAAGACCGTCCGGGGGTTCGGGCGGGCATAAACACGTTGTCCGACAGCAAACAATGGGAAGCGAAGCCGGGCACCGAGGCCTGGAAGAATATGTTTGGAAAGAACTGAAGTTCGTAACAATCAAAAGGGAGCGTCGACTCAAATGGCTAACTGGGTAAAGGCCGCTCTTACGAAAGATGGGTCGGATGATAGCATTCAGCAGCTCAATATCGACGGATGTAAAGTTGCGCTCTAGCGGGATGCCTATCCATGGCAGAAGTATCCCCAGGCTGAGTCTATCAACGCATTCGCGCGGGTATCGGTGCGGCAATGAGCCAAGATCCGACCAAAAGCGAGCGTTGAAGCGAAGCGGCTCGCTGGACTTCGCGAAGCGGCTGCGGCGATGAAGCTGAGTTATTGGGCCGATCAGATCGATATTCAGATCGAGGTCGTGCAAGGTCTTACAGCTTTTGCTGAAGGCGAGCGCGATGAGGGTATTACATGCTGGGCCACGCGGCGGATCGCGAAGATGCGAGTGCTAAAAGTGTCGTCACGCCAGGACCAATTGTTCCGGCGCGAGAGATATTGGCGATGATACTTGAGCGTGACGGTAAACCGGCTGACGCTCTCGCTGAATTCGAAAAAGTGCTTCAGCACCAACCTAATCGATACCGCGCGATCGCGGGAGCGGCAGAATGTGCCAAGCGAGCAAGCAATGAGCAGAAAGCAGTCTTCTACTCGAAGCAACTGCTCGAGCTGGCCAAGCATGCGGATAGCCCACGACCTGAGATCGCTGAGGCAAAGCGCACGCTCGGGATGTAAGGCAATAGTTTCTGGTGCCGGTTTCTGGATGCCTTGGAAAAGCAAACCGAGGAGAATATCAGACGCGAACTGACAGGTTTCGAGCCCACGTCTTGGCTGATGTATCCAAAGGTGTTCAGCGACTATGCTTCGGCTCAGACGGAATATGGTCCGGTCAGGCCTGCTAACGCCAGTCTATTTCTATGGTATGAAGTCGAGGACGAGATCCTCGTCGATATCGAACGCAGCAAGATGCTTGTCATTCGCTGTCTGTCCATCGGTGACGTCGATGAGAAGGGCATGGCGCCAATGCCGGCGTCGTGTCCACGGTGGCGGTTGCGACTGGACGATCGGTCAATTCCGGAGATGTGCTGCTATCGATCTAGGTCGTGAAAATGGAGACGGTACTATACGCCGATTGCGATGGACCGTCGCCGAAGTGCTGGTGCGCGCCAGCGATCAGATCGACGCAAAGGGTCTGTTGATTGTTTACGGCTGATTTGGGCAGTTAAGTAGATGAGAGGTGTGCCCGCAAAAGTATGACTCAAATCGGAGAGATGATAGCTCGCAGACAGGATGAAGGTTGTAGGACGGAAGAACATAGGTAACACATATCTGCGGAATTGCCGAGTTATGCACGACATAGGGACGGCAGAAAGGCAGGACAGGATTGGATCTGCGTCACCTTCGCTACATTATCGCAAGCGCTCGGAATGGCAGCTTCAGCGCCGCCGCACAAGAACTCAATGTAAGGCAGCCGATCGTCAGCAAGCGCGTGAAAGAAGTGGAAGACGAGTTTGGCGTCTGTCTTTTCGACCGTTCAAAGTCAGGGGCCAGCCTCACGGCCGCTGGCGAAGCATTCGTCGTCATCGCGCAGCGCATCATTGAGGATACGGAGCGACTGGGTGAGCAGACGAAAGCGAGCGGTGCTGGACGCGTCGGCCGCATCGTCGTCGGTTTTTATATGTCATTGTCAACCGGCTCACTACGAGCAGCGTTGCACAATTTCAGAAAATGCTATCGCGAGATCGATATCGAACCATTCGAGGCGCCGTACACCGAGCTTGCAGCCGGCCTTCATGCTGGCAGGATTGACGTTGCCATTCTGTTAGGAGACCCTGGTAGATGCGACATTTTTAACTCCCTTGCGATGCGATCTGAGCTTCTTGTCGTCGCGTTGCCGAAAGACCACCCTCTCGCGGATCGGCCATTTGTCTACTGGCCGGAACTGAAAGGTGAGCGGTTCCTGGTCAGTCACCACGACCCGGGACCGGATATTCGCATTATTCTCGAACGCTATTTGGCTGCTCCGTCAGATCACCCCGAGATTCTGATGAGGTCTTTGAGTCGCGAGAGTATACTAAGCGAGGTCGGCAGCGGGGAGGGTATTAGCCTGCAATGCGAGACGGCCGCCGGACTGACCGATCTCGGCATTGTTTTCAAACCGGTGCATGATGGCAACGGCTTGACCCGTCTGGGCTACATGGCGTGTTGGAAACCGACCAACACCAATCCGGTTGTGAAGACGTTTATCGATTTCATTGACTCAAGCACTGATTCGTTCGAGTCGCATTAGCCGACATTCTTCGACCGGATTTACCGCCGAACATTTCAAGTATTTTTTCGACGGCCTACGATGAGCTACGGCAAACTACGACGTTTCAGATAAATCCTGTTGCCCATCTGTAAGTTCTGCATTTCTTGATTGTCCCCATCGTCATCCGATCGTGAGTGCGGATGGCCGAAATGGGGGCACGATGTCCGGTCATCATCACAACAGCCAAAAACTGGCGCGTGGCGCACGCATGCTGCGCACCGCGCTCGGGCCGGCTATCGCCCAATACCTCGAGGACCCCGCTGTTGTCGAGGTGATGTTGAACCCCGATGGCCGGCTCTGGGTCGACCGGCTACGCGAAGGTCTTGTCGCAACCGACGATGTGCTGATCCCGTCCGATGGCGAGCGTATCGTGCGCCTGGTCGCACATCATGTTGGCGCGGAGGTGCATCCCGGCAGCCCGCGGGTTTCGGCCGAACTCCCCGAGACCGGAGAACGCTTCGAGGGCCTGTTGCCCCCGGTAGTGATGGCGCCCACTTTCGCGATCCGCAAGCCGGCGGTCGCCGTGTTCACGCTCGCCGATTACGTCGCCGCCGGCATCATGACGGCTGCGCAGGCGGACGTGCTGCGGCTCGCGGTCGAGCGGCGCAAGAACGTGCTAATCGCCGGCGGCACCTCCACCGGCAAGACGACGTTGACGAATGCGTTACTGGCGGAAGTGGCGAAAACGTCAGATCGCGTGGTGCTGATCGAGGACACCCGCGAACTACAATGCGCCGCGCCGAACCTTGTCGCACTTCGGACGAAAGATGGCGTCGCCTCGCTCTCGGATCTGGTGAAGTCGTCGCTGCGTCTGCGCCCCGACCGCATTCCGGTCGGCGAAGTGCGCGGCAGCGAAGCGCTCGATTTGCTCAAAGCCTGGGGCACCGGACATCCCGGCGGGGTCGGCACCATCCATGCCAATACCGCGATCGGCGCACTGCGCCGGCTCGAGCAGCTCGTGCAGGAGGCCGTCGTCACGGTCCCACGCGCCTTGATAGCAGAGACCATCGATATTGTCGCCGTTCTGTCTGGCCGCGGCGCCGAACGGCGCCTGGCCGAGATCGCCCATGTCGACGGACTCGATCCAGCAACCGGCGACTACCGCACCCTCAACGCGCTGCTCCCCACCCCAAACCCCTCGAAAGGAGACCCTGAATGACCCGGCTTGCCTTGTCTCGTGTGCGCCACCACCTGACCGAGGCGACGGCGCTCGCCACGATCACGCTGCTGACGGCGGCGCCCGCCCATGCCTCCGGTTCGTCGATGCCGTGGGAAGAACCGCTTCAAAAGATTCTCGAATCCATCGAGGGGCCGGTCGCCAAGATCGTGGCGGTTATCATCATCATCACCACGGGCCTCACGCTCGCCTTCGGCGACACCGCAGGCGGCTTCCGGCGGCTGGTGCAGATTGTCTTCGGTTTGAGCATCGCTTTCGCGGCCTCTTCCTTCTTTCTCAGCTTCTTCAGCTTTGGCGGCGGGGCGCTGGTCTGATGGAGGAAGACGTCCGCGGCTTCTTCGCGCCGGTGCATCGCGCGCTCACCGAACCGATCCTGCTCGGCGGCGCGCCCCGCGCCATCGCCATAATGAACGGGACGCTCGCCGGCGCTGTCGGCCTGGGGCTGCGCCTGTGGCTGGTCGGCCTCGTGATCTGGGCGATCGGCCATGTCGCCGCGGTGTGGGCGGCGAAGCGTGATCCGCTCTTCGTCGACGTGGTGCGCCGCCATCTGCGCGTCCCCGCGCACCTCTCGGTCTGACGGGGAGCGCACCGATGATGAACCTCGCCGAATATCGCAACCGCAACAGCCGGCTCGCCGACTTCTTACCCTGGGTCGCGCTGGTGGGCGCGGGCATCGTCCTCAACAAGGACGGCAGCTTCCAGCGCACCGCCCGGTTTCGCGGCCCCGATCTCGACAGCGCCGTCCCGGCCGAGCTGGTCGCCGTCGCCGGCCGCCTCAACAACGCTTTCCGGCGCCTCGGCTCCGGCTGGGCGATCTTCGTCGAGGCGCAGCGTCATGCCTCGAACCTCTACCCCGACAGCCGCTTTCCCGATCCCGCGTCGGCGCTGGTCGATGCCGAGCGCAAGGCGGACTTCGAGGAGGCCGGCGCGCATTTCGAGTCAAGCTACTTCCTGACCTTCACCTATCTACCGCCGGCCGAAGACGC
>JAHCKB010000345.1 GCA_026125985.1 Bradyrhizobium sp. | reverse complement strand
TTTCTTTCCCGCGCGAACTCCGTCCGCAATCGTAAATACGATGAACGAGGCGGTAAGGACGGCAATGAAAGATCCCGCCGTTATCGACGCTCTGGACAAGGTCAGCTATGAGCCAAGGGACATGACGCCAGAGAAATTTGCCAAAGTAGTCCGCGACGAAGTCGCATTGTGGGATGACATCGTTCGCAAAACAAAAGCCAAATTACAGTGAAAGTGGGGGCGGCGGCGTCTCATCTCAACAAAGCGCCGGCCTCTCAAACATGCCGCAACCTCATCCTATCCGAAGCACATAAGATCGCTTTGTAGAACCAAGTTTCTATTGCGGTTTAAGGCTTGTGACCGAGCCTCGTCTGCATTGAGAGAACAAGGGGGAAGTCCAATGAGAGCGCTGTCATCCTTTCTGTTTCTATTAGCGATATCTCTATCTGCTCCGGCGTGGGCCGACGACTTACCGTCGGGAACGATCAAAATCGTCGTACCGTTCGGCCCAGGTGGAACTGGCGATCTCGCGGCACGCGCAATCGGGCAGAAGCTCAGCGAGTCCGTTGGACGACCGGTGATTATCGAGAATTCAGTAAGCGCTTTTGGCATCAAGGCCGCGCAAACCGTTGCGCAGTCCACGCCCGACGGGAGTGCGATCCTGTTGGGCGGCGGCATCAGCGCGATCAGCCCGCTGCTACACAAATCGCTTCCCTATGATCAAGCGGATTTCACCTGGGTATCGATGATCGGCTATTTCAGCTTTGTTCTAATCGTTGATGCCAATAGTTCATTGAAGACGGTGGAGGACGTGATTGCGGCCGCCAAGAAGGATCCGGCGGAATTTAATTTCGGTAGCATCGCAGTCGGAGGCATCCCGCACCTGTCCTTGCTTCTATTCAAGAACATGGCCGGATTGACGGCGCCCATCGTCACCTATCGCTCGACAGGGGAAGTGGTCGTCGCCCTCAAGTCGGGCCAGGTACAGGTTGCTATCGAGGCGCTGCCGGGTGTTTCCGGGCAATTGCAATCAGGCAATCTGCGTGCCATCGCGGTTGCGGCGCCGAAGCCCGTCGCGCAGCTTCCGGGTGTTCCTACCATTTCGGATAGCGGCTTGCCTGGCTATGACGTGGTGGGCTGGAACGCTTTATCAGTACCGGCGAAGACGCCGCGCTCCATCGTCAACCGACTGAATCGCGAGATCAAATCGGCTCTCCAGGCACCGGAAGTTCGAAAGAAGATGGAGGCATTAGGACTTGATCCGGCCGCGAGCGCTCCGGAAGAGGTGCAGAGCATCTTCAACGGTGACATGCAAAAATGGCGCGCCGTGATTGAGAAATCCGACATCAAAATGCAATGAGCAGGGTACGATCGAGGGGACGTTCCGCAGGCATCGCGCTTCGACGATTGGACAAGTTATGATCATTGATACTCATATCCATGTGTGGAGCTATCCGACACTTGAGAATATCGGCGACAAGATCGAAACAGCCGAAGATGTGATGCTGTTTCGAGCGCGCTACCCGGAATTATTTGCGCGGCGGATGACAGAGGCGCCGATTGACAATTCCGATGTGCTCGTAGCGGAAATGGATCGACACGGTATCGATCGTGCATTTGTTCAAGCTACGCCCGGCGTCGTGACCAACGACCAGGTAGCGCGTTCTGTCAGCCGGCATCCAAGCCGGCTATTCGGCCTGTTCCGGATCGGTCACGACCAGGCGGCAGGCAAGTATTTGAATGATCCCGCCCCCACGCGAGAAGCTGCTTCTGCGCAAATCGTTTATTGCGTGGAAAAGCTCGGCATGATCGGCATGGGCGAAATATTCCCTCGTGCTTTCACCCGTCACCTCGATCCGGAACTGATCGCTGCCGACTTGCAGCCTATCATGGAGGCCCTCGAGACCTACCGTATTCCATTGCAGATACCAACGGCCTGGACGCAATTCGCCGGTGGACTCCACTACGGCAATCCGCTTTGGGTCGACGAAATCGCAGCGCGCCATAGCGACGTCCCGATCATCCTGACCAAGATGGGGCGCGGCATGCAGTATTACTTCGATGCGGCCATGACGGTCGCGATGCGCAACAGCAACGTCCATTTTGATACACCGGGCACAACGCCGGAGCATCTGCGCAAGGCGCTCGATACCATCGGCTCGAAGCGTATCCTGTTTGGATCGGATTGGTCTGCTACTTGGCGTTGGGTCAAAAAGCCAGTCGACCTTTACACCAAGCAGTTCAAGCTTCTGGAAGCTGCACGTCTCTCGGACGACGAACGGGAAGACATCCTCTGGCGCAATGCGGTTCGCTTATTTCAAATTCCGCAATGAAACACGGGACGGCTATACTGAACTAAAGCCTTTTGATATGTCGGCTCAAATAGAGAGCTCCGCATGGCCGAGCGATCGAAGAAGCGCGTCGTCGGTTTTACGCAGCTCGTCGAGCTGGCCGTATGGTTCTGCTGCGGCTGTGCCTGCTGCGACACGACCGCAGGCCCTCCGTCTGCGGTATCGAGGTGGGCTCAGCGGGTCAAATGCCGATGACATAGTTCGCGTCATCGCCTGAGATGGTCCTTCGAAAGGGAGTGTAATTGTCAAAATAACAGTACCAATTGTGTCTACTCAACCGTGCGAGATCGGCAGCCCCAGGGGCGTCAGCCGCATGCCCTGGTCGGCGATGCGCATGCGCCGGTTCAGCGCCGGCACCGTGCGGAACGCCCAGATGATCGGCGGCCGCAGGAACCAGAGCGCGGTCGGCCATTGCCGCGTGAAGAAGTCGTAGCGCAGCGACCAGCGCTGGGTCTTGTCGCTGATGAAGCGGACGGTCTGCTCCCACATCGGCAGCGCGTCCTCGACCGAGGCGCTACGGGCGAGCGCCGCGTTGAGCGCGCGCGCATTCATCAGGGTCAGCCCCGCGCCCTGGCCGAGCGTCGGCGGCAGCCCGTGCGCGGCATCGCCGATGATCGCGACGCGGCCCTTCTGGAACGGATGGCGGTCCGGGCCACGCAGAACATGACGCCGGCCGGCACGACGCACTATGTCTATGATCTCGCTGGCCACCTCATCGCCGAGTCGACCTCAGCCGGTGCGACCCTCCGAGAGTATGTCTGGTTCGATGACATGCCCCTCGCGGTCGTGGCGATGCAGTATTCCGCAAGCGGCGTCAATGTGTAGTCCTTGACACGAATGAAACCGATCGCTCGGTAATCCCAGTTGAAATGTGCCAAATACATCGAGTACCCAAAGTCCTAGCTAAAGATGTTTTGCGTTAGGGTTTGAGATCTTTAGTTCATCAATGTGGTCTGCCCACCATTGCATCATTTGAACACGCTCGTCCCAATGCTCTCCGCGAGCATAGGCTCTTCGAACGTCATTTTGATCGAGATGAGCTAACTGACGCTCGATTGCATCATAGTGCCATTTCCCTGATTCATTCAGCAGAGTTGAGGCGCTCGCTCTGAAGCCGTGCGCTGTAGCTTCTTCCTTCGAGTATCCCAGTCTCCGTAATGCGGCATTCAAAGTATTTTCTGAGATTGGCCGCTGGACTGACCGGACTGATGGGAAAACAAGCTTTCCGCCACCAGTTATGAGGTGCAGCGCTTGGAGAATGTTTGAGGCTTGTTGCGACAATGGAGAGCGATGTGGTCTACGCATTTTCATGCGATTTTCTGGTATCGTCCAAATCTGCTTTTGAAAATCAAACTCAGACCATTCTGCCAATCTCAATTCGCCCGGACGCGGGAAAAGAAGAGCCATCAACTTCAAGGCGGCCTGAGTCGTCGGTTGACCATCAAAGCCGTCGATAGCGCGCAACATTCCTCCGAAAGCCTTTGGATCCGTGATTGCGGCCCGAGACTTCACAACAGGCGCTGTCAAGGCACCTTGAAGAGCGACTGTGGGATCGTTGTCGGCTCGAGCGGTCGCAATACCAAACCGAAAAACTCTGCCGATTGTTGACCGCAGCCGACGAGCCGTATCAAAGCGGCCGCGTTGCTCAACCTTTTGTAGAACAGTCAAAATATCGGCTGAGCTAATTTGTTTGAGGGTTGAACGGCCGATATGTGGATAGGCAAACGACAATAACCATTCGATCTTGTCGATAGTATTAGAGGCGCGTCCTTCCCGTTTTTGTTTCGCAACATACTCTTCAGCTACGCTTTGAAATGTCGTGATGCCACTGGCGAGCTGCAGCTTTTCGGTCCGTTTCCGTTGCGAGGGGTCGATTCCGGCAGCTAGGTCACGTTTGGAATTTTCGCGAATACGGCGTGCTTCCACTAGCGAGATGACCGGGTAGGTGCCGATTGCGAGCAGTCTCTGTTTGCCGTGCAACCGATAAGCAAGGCGCCATAGCTTCGCGCCGGTAGGTTGAACCCAGAGTTGGAGGCCGCCGCCGTCCGATAGCTTTCTGAGCTTATCGCTGGCCTTGGCGTTTCGGCACGCCGTATCGGAAAGTTTCATCAGTAATATCCGGTACCAACAACAGTTCGTGCGGGTACCAACGGTGATACCAACAAGTGGGCCGGATGCAGGCGAACTTGCCTGTATGTCGACGCACAGAATATAGCTGATTTTTCAGTAAAAAATGGTCAATTCTGACCCGCTGCGAACGTTGCTGAATGAGCTAATGGTGCCCAGGGGCGGGATCGAACCACCGACACTGCGATTTTCAATCGCATGCTCTACCAACTGAGCTACCTGGGCGCCGGACCCG
>JAHCKB010000344.1 GCA_026125985.1 Bradyrhizobium sp. | reverse complement strand
CGCTGTTCCGCCGGATCGGCGCGCGGCGTGCGGATATCCGGCGCGACGACGGGCTTGCCTTCATCCTGCGCGCTCACGATCGGCCGGCCCAGGTCGCCCGGCAGCGCCGGGCCGAGCTTGGGAATGCCGGTGTAGTCCTTCGGCAAGCCGGCGAGTCCATCGGCCGGCGTGCGGTTCTCGGTGTTGTAGAGTTCGTTGGGCGACTGACTGGCACGCCGATTGGCATCGAGCGCCCAGAACAGCGCGGCCATGATGATGAGGGCGCTGACGCCGCCGAGCGTAATGAGCACTTTGCGCGACAAGCGCGTGACGCGCGGCTGCTCGGGCCGCAAGCGCAGCTCGGCCCGGATATCGCCGGGAGGCGGAGTCGGAGCGTCGGTCATCAGAACAACCTCGCGCTTCGTCCCGGCCGGCCGTCGGTGCGCACGATCCGCACGCGCTTCTCGCTGTCCTTGTCGCCCAGCCTGAGTTCGGCGGCAGCAAAGAGACGATCGACGACGTAGTAATTCTGTCGAGCGCGATAGTTGACCAGTTCGGAATTGCCGGAGGATCCTATGACGAACAGCGGCGGCATCTCGCCCTGCCCGATCCCCGACGGAAACTCGATATAGACCTTGTTGCCATCGTCGAAGGCGCGCAGCGGCCGCCACGGCGCGCTATCGCCCTCGATTGCATAACGGAAGTTCAGCTTCGAGATGTCGACGCCAGACGCGACCGGCTGCGTCAGTGCGGCTTGCGCATTCTGCCGACGCAGCGCGATCAACTGATCCTGCGGATACTGCCACGACACCGAGGCCATGTAGGTCTTCTCGGTCGAGCGCAGTTCCATGTGATAGGTGCGCAGGTTGGTGTTGATGACGAGGTTGGTCTGAAGGTCGGGTCGCGTCGGCTTGACGAGGATGTGGACCTGGGCGGCCTGACCGGAGCCGCTGAGCGTATCGCCGACGATCCAGCGCACGGTGTCACCGGCGGCGACGGGGCCTGCGCCGACAAGTTGCTCGCCGGGCTGAAGCGCGATGTCGGTCACTTGTCCGGGCGCGGCGTAGACTTGATAGAGCGCGCCGACGACGAAGGGATAAACCTGCACGGCGTTGATGAAGCCATTACGCACCGGCTGCATCCGCGCCGCTTCATTGGCCTGGGCGACGCGCTTCTTCGGATCGGTCGGTTCGGGCTTCGGCTTCTTTCCGCCGACGGGCTTCAACTGGCCGGGCAACGGCAGTGGCTTCGGCAGCTCGACGACCTGCACCGGCCCGACCGGATCGGCGCTGAGCACGGCGGGCGCGGCATCGTCGTAGTCGATGTCCGGCGGAATGAACTTGTTGGCGCAGCCGGCAAGCGCTGTCGTCGCCAGCATCATGGCGATCAGCGCCGGCGCAGCATTTTTTCTGTTGTCCCCCATCACCCCATCTCCTTCGACCAGTTGATTGCGTTGACGAACACACCGAGCGGATTGGCGCGCAGCTTGTCGGCGCTGCGCGGCTGCTGGATTACGATGGTCAGGATGGCGGTCCAGCGTTCGGTGCCGGAGAGCTGACCATTCTCGTAACGGCGCTCCAGCCAGGCGATGCGGAATGATTCCGGCGAGGCGCGAATGACGCTTGAGATTTCGACCGCGACCTGCTGCTTGCCGACCTTCGCGAAGGGATCGTTGCCGCGCGCGTAATCGTTCAATGCGATGGCGCCGCGATCGGTCGTGTAGTCGTAGGCGCGCAGCCAGTTCTGTCGCACGACGACGGGGTCAGCCGGAATGCTGCGCACCTGCTCGATGAAGCGCGCGAGATGCCACGCGATCTGCGGATCGGTCGGCTTGTAGTCCGCGACGGCGGACGCGATCGCCTGCGCCTCGCCGAACTTGTCGACTTGAACCACCCAGGGAACGACCGTGCCCTGCGTCGATTGCCACACCAGCGCGGCCGCGAAGCCGCCGGCGAGCACCAGCGAGCCGAAGGCCATGAGTCGCCAGTTCTTTGCTTGCACGCGCGCAGAGCCGATGCGCTCGTCCCAGACCTGCGCGGCTTTGAGATACGGAGTTTCGGGTTCGGGCGTGCGCGCGTAGCGCACGGAGGGACGGCGGAAGAGATTCATTTATGATCATCCTGATGGAGGGACACGGACATGGAGCCGCCGCCGTGATCGCCCGAACGCACGGCATGGGCAGCGGCGGTCGCGCCGTGGCTCAAGGTCTGGCTGCGCTTCATGCGCGCGGCCCAGGCCGGTGGTGCGCCGGATGCTAAAGGGGTTTGAGCGGCTGAAGCGCCCGCGGCTGTTGCCGGTGAGGATGGTCCGCCCGTGGCGGCGGCGCGGCCGGCTGCGTAACTCGATTTGAGGGATGCGGCGGCGCGCGATGCAGCCTGTCGCACAGGCTGGATAGCTGCGGATGCGCCGGCCCTTGTAACGCCGCCCAGACCGGCAGCGACGGCGCCCATGCGGCTCTGGCCGGATGCGCCGGCGCCATAGGCGCTCGATGTGCTGCCGGCGAGATACGCACCTCCGCGCGCGGCGGCCGCGGTCATGCGTCCGCCGCCACCAACCGCGCTCGCCGCGCCGGAGAGGCCAGCGCTTGCGCCCATGACGCCGGCCGCACCGATGCCGGCGACGGCAAGGCCAGTGCCGACGGCGGCGCCTGCACCGAGTTGCGGCGCGCCGGAAACAAGTCCGGTAGCGATGCCGGGACCGAAGATCGACAATCCCATCAGCGACAGCGCGCCGAGCACAAGCGCCAGCGCGTCGGTGATGGTCGGTGTACCGGAGAAGCCGGTCGTGAATTCGCTGAACAGGCGGGAGCCGATGCCGACGATCACGGCGAGCACGAGAATCTTGACGCCGGAGGCGACAATGTTGCCGAGGACCTTTTCGGCGAGGAACGCGGTCTTGTTGAACAGCGCGAACGGGATCAGCACGAAGCCCGCGAGCGTGGTCAATTTGAACTCGATCAGCGTGACGAATATCTGGACCGCGAGAATGAAGAAGGCGATGAGCACGATCGCCCAGGCGATCATCAGCACCATGATCTGCACAAAATTCTCGAAGAACGAGATGTAGCCCATCAGGTCGCCGGCGGCCTTGAGGATGGGCATGCCGGCGTCGATGCCGACCAGCGCGACGCGGCCGGGCTGGAGCAATGTGTCGGCCGTGAGCGACGATCCGCCCGCCTTCAGGCCGAGGCCGCTGAAGGACTGGAAGACGATCCCGGCGAGCCGGTTGAAGTTACCGATGATGAAGGCGAAGAAGCCGATATAGAGCGTCTTCCTGATGAGACGGGCAAGCACGTCTTCGTCGACGCCCCAGGCCCAGAACAGGCCCGCCAGCGTGATGTCGATGACGATCAGTGTGGAGGTGAGGAATCCGATCTCGCCGCCGAGCAGGCCGAAGCCGCTATCAATGTAGCGGGTAAATGTCTCCAGAAAGCGGTCGATGACGCCGGTGTTCATGGCCGCGCGCGCCCAGCATCGCCTTCCAGGAAATGACGGCGGCTGTCCGCCCACGCCTTCTTGCAACCGGCGTCGTCGAGCGCGGCCGCGCCGATCTCGCGGCAGCGGAGCAATTCGCTGGATGCAGGCTCCTCGCTCTGTGACTGAGCGGTCGACGCGGGTGTTTCCTCGGTGGCGTCGGGACGCAACGCAATGGCGCAAGCCGCCACGATCACGGCAAATGCGAGGACGGCGACAACTCGGGTTGCAACTTTCCAATCCATCGTCGTCCCTCAGTCATGGAACATGCGAACGGGCGTCGGGCTGTAGCTGCTTCCGGTCAGGAAGCGGCTGAGCTGTTCGCGCGACTGCTCCTGCGCCGCGGCCTTGCGGGAGTTCTCAAGGGCGTCGGCTCTGCCCTGTGCGGCGAGCATCGCGGTGAGGTCGGCAAGTTGCCGGGTCTGGACGCCGATGAGTTGGTTGCCGGCCTGCGTCGCCTGAAGCACGCCGACGGCCGACTGGCTGGAGTCGACCAGCGTGCTGGTCTGGGCGCGCGTGCCGTCGAGGTTCTGCACGGCGACCGCTCCGGCCTTCAGCGAGTGCTCGTAGGCCGACAGCGATTGCTGCCAACGGTCGCGTGCGGACGTGATGAGCTGCGCGTCGGTCTTGCCGACCGCGAAGTTCTGGAAGGTCGACGAGAACTGTGTCTCGATATTGCCGACGTTGTAGGCCAATTTGTCGGCCTCACCCATCAGCCGCTTCATCTCGGCGAAGTTGCCGTCGATCTGGGAGAGGACAGACGTTGGCAGGCTGGCGAGGTGCTTCGCCTGGTTGATCAGCATCTGCGTCTGATTGGCGAGCGAGGTGATCTGGTTGTTGATCTGCTGAAGCGCGCGTGCGGCGGTCAGGACGTTCTGCGCGTAGTTCGACGGGTCGTAGACGATGTCAAATGCATCGGTGCTGCCGGGTGCAAACGTCACGGCAAGCACGAGCGCACCCGCCGCAATCGGGTGGCGATAACGCAAGCGGAATACGGACAGAATCATGATGGCGTCTCCTGTTCTGACGGCGTGATGCGCGACGGCTGATGCGTTGCAACGGACGCATCGATGACATTCGTGAGATTGGGAACGAGGTCGGCGGCCCAGGCGAGGTCGTTGGCGTAGAGCCAGGCTTCGAGGAAGTACGGCCGCGCGCCATCGCGCAGCAGCTCGTCGATCAGCGCGTGCGCGGCCTTGTCCGACGATGCGCACAGCGCCAGCGCGACGGAGCCAAGCCCCAGCTCAA
>JAHCKB010000343.1 GCA_026125985.1 Bradyrhizobium sp. | reverse complement strand
CGACGAGATTCTCGTCGCCGGCATCGCCGATGAACAGCGGCACGCCCTCGGGCAGGAAGGCGGAAAAACCGGTGGAGAGGTTGTCGATCACGACGATGCTTTCGCCGGCTTCAGCCAGCGCGAGGACCATGTGGCTTCCGATATAGCCGGCGCCTCCGGTGACGAGCACGGTCATGAGTCTTGCCTCTCCTTTTCTTGGAGCGGCGATGCTACGGCGGTGCGGTGAAGAGCGGGTTTCGGATCGGGCCAACTGGTCACTATGCTTAATGTTGCGTATAGAGGGCCACGAAACGGAGCCCGAAGTGCCGATCGAGACCAGTCCGCCCGCCGATCTGCAACTGATCGTGCCAAATCTGCACAGGCGCTATTCGGGCGTGACCGCCACCAACCGCATGGTGGCGCCGAAGCTGGCAAGAATGTTCCGCGCCGCCTGGCTCGGCTCCGACGCGCCCGAGGGTATCGCGCGGATGGGATTTGTCGATCTCCTGAAACTGTGGCGGCGGCGCACGCCGCTGATCTGGCACGCGCGCCGCAATGACGAGATGATCGCCGGCGTGCTGCTGCGGGCACTCGGCTGGCCGCTGAAGCTGGTCTTTACCTCGGCGGCCCAGCGTCATCACACCTGGATCACGCGCTGGCTGATCCGGCAGATGGATGCGGTCATCGCCACCAGCGACATCTCGGCCTCCTTTCTCAAGCGAGAGTCCGTCGTCGTCATGCACGGCGTCGATACCCAGGCCTACGCGCCGCCCGCGAACCGCGCGTCGGCATTTGCGGAAGCCGGTCTTCCCGGCCGCTATGCCATCGGCTGTTTCGGCCGCGTCCGCGCACAGAAGGGCAGCGATGTGTTCGTTGAGGCGATGTGCCGGCTGTTGCCGCATTATCCAGATTTCACCGCCGTCATGGTCGGCGCGATCGTGCCGGAGCAGCAGGCATTCGCCAACGGGCTGAAGAAGCAGATCGAGGCGGCCGGCTTGCAGTCGCGCATCGTCATCATGGGTGAACTCCCCATCGAGGAAGTGCGGCGCTGGTACGGCCGCCTGACGATCTATGCCTTCACCTCGCGCAACGAAGGCTTTGGCCTGACGCTGATCGAGGCAATGGCGGCCGGCGCTGCGCTGGTTGCCGCCCGTGCCGGCGCGGCCGAGCGCGTCGTGGAGGACGGCGTCACCGGCGTGCTGATACCGCCGGGCGATGTCGATGCGCTGGTCGCCGCGCTCGAGCCCTTGATGCGCGATCAAGCTGCGGCGGCGTCGATGGGCGAGCGGGCACGGGCGCGCGTGATCGAGAAATTCAGCCTCGATGCCGAGGCGAACGCCATTGCCGAGGTCTATCGGCAGCTGATGTGACGGTTTGATCGCGAACATGATCGATTTGTCACAGGCCAAATGAATGAGGCGTTTCTCCTTGCCTCGACGCTTGCCCGCAACTTTAATGGGGCGGGGTGAAAGCAGGGAGGAGACTGGATGAGGAGATCGATTTTGGTGGCGGTGGGTGGCGTTGCCCTGCTGCTGGCGGCGTGCGGCAGAGATCCAGGCCCGAAGGGCGATACGGGTCCGCAAGGCCCCGCCGGACCACAAGGCGCTCAAGGCGTGCAAGGACCGCCCGGCCCGAAGGGCGATGCGGGTCCGCAAGGACCCCAGGGCGCGCAAGGACCGCAAGGACCTCAGGGCGCGCCGGGGGCAGCCGGCGCCAAGGGAGAATCGGGGCAGTCGGCCATGCGCTCGGTGCAGGCGGACGGCGCCGTCAGTTGCGGCGCCAGCGAAACGCTCGTGTCGGTATTCTGTCCCACGGGCGGGGCGCCGGATGGCGCGAAATGCGGCACCACGCCGACCATTGGCCTCTGCCTGAAAAAGCCGTGACACGACGACAGCAAGCGTGCCCGCCAGGGAATACCCGGCGGGCACGGCTCGTTATCGTCGGGCGGTTTGAGTCATCACCTCGGCGACAAAAGCGTCGAGGTCGCCGCCGGTGAACAGGAAGCCGGGGAGGCCTGCGGCTGTCGCGGCTTCGATGTCGCTGTCGCGATCGCCGATGACGAAGCTTCCCTGGTGCCGTATCGGCCAGTGCGCCATCAGATCGTGGATCATGCCGGGCGAAGGTTTGCGCCAGTGATGGCGTTCGAGATAGCCCTCGACGATGCCGTCCGGGTGATGCGGACAATATCTGATGTCGTCGATGCGTGCGCCCTGCGCCGACAGTTCCGCGCACATCCACTCGTGGAGCTCGTTGAGTTCGGCTTCGGTGAAGAAACCGCGGGCGACGCCGGACTGGTTGGTGAAGAAGAATACGAGATAACCGGCATCGTTCAGCCGTTTGATCGCCTTTGCTGCATTGGGCATCCAGCGGATGCGCTCCCTGGTGCCCATGTAGCCGTCGTCGTGGTTGACGACGCCGTCGCGGTCGAGAAAGGCGGCGGGCCGGAGCTCTTGCGTCATGGCGCGGCGTTCCCGTGTGCGGTCGCCAGCACGCGTCGGGTGATGCCGAGGACGTCGGATGCGGAGATATCGCGCATGCAGCGATGATCGTTCATCTTGCAGACGGTGCTCTGGCAGGGCTGGCAGGAAAGCTTGCTGGTCGTCTGCACGGTCGCTGCAAGTCCGTTGAGCGGCGCCCACAGATAGGGGCTGGTCGGGCCGAAGATGCCCATCGTCGGCGTACCGATCGCGGCCGCAATATGCATCAGACCGGAGTCGTTGGTGATCGCCACGCTTGCGCAGGCCATCGCCAGAATGCCGTTGCGCAAATCATTGCCGGTGAGGTCGCGCACCTGCGGTCCGCCTGCCGTGACGATCTCCTGCGCCAGCGCCTTTTCGCTGGGGCCGCCGATCACCCAGACGTCGAAACCCTGCTGGGCGAGGAGCCGGGCCAGCTCCGGGTAGTAGGTCCAGCGTTTGGAGGCTCCCATCGATCCCGGCGCCAGTGCCACGGTGCGGCCTGTGCCCAGCCCGTTCGCCTGCCGCCAGCGGCCGGTCTCTTCGGCAGGCACAAGAAGCTGCGGAACCGGCCACTCCGGCGGGAGCGGCGCGCCATCGGGCAGGGCCAGCGCCGCGTTCTTGTCGATGAAGCGGGGCAGGGCCTTTTCGCCCCAGCGCCAATGGTTGATCAGCCCGAATCTGAATTCCCCGACAAAGCCGACCCGCTCGGGGATGCCAGCCAGCGCCGGCGCAATTGCCGCCTTCCAGGTCCGGGGCAGCACCAGTGCGGTGCCGTAGCCCTGCTGCCGCAATTCGGTCGCCAGCGCCCGCTGCCTGGCGATGGACAGCCGGCCGCGTGGCAGATCGGCCAGAATGCCCTTGCGGACGCCGGGCATGTAATCCACCAGAGGGGCGCACAGCGGGGTCGTGAGCAGGTCCACAGCCCGGTTGGGCCAGCGTTCCTTCAACACCCGAACCACCGTGTGGCCGCGCACGAAATCCCCGATCCACATGTAGGGAACAATGAGGATCGGCCGGGTATCGGCTGAATAAATTGAACTATGATTCATGATTTGCTGCGACCGGGGTCCGGACCCGTCGGTAGCGGCTCCCGAAGGGGAGGTAAAGCGTTGGAAAAGCCGGCCCGACCTTTCACCACATGACACAACTCAGGTTGCTCGCCGCGCGGGAGTGGGGCAAAGCTGACTTTGAACCATCAGGGCAGGGACAGGCATGTTGCTGGTGACCGGCGGCGCCGGTTTTATCGGGTCGAATGTCGTGGCCGCGTTGAACGACGCCGGCCGGTCCAACGTCGCGGTGTGCGATCTGCTCGGCCATGACGGCAAGTGGCGCAACCTCGCCAAGCGGCAACTCGCCGATATTGTGCCGCCGGCGCAGCTGGCGTCCTGGCTGGAGGGGCGCAGGCTCGACGCTGTGATCCATCTCGGCGCCATCTCCGAGACCACCGCGACCGACGGCGATCTCGTGATCGAGACCAATTTTCGCCTGTCGATGCGGCTGCTCGACTGGTGCACCGTGAATGCCACGCCGTTCATCTATGCCTCCTCGGCGGCGACCTATGGCGACGGTGCGCAGGGGTTTGCCGACGATCCTTCGCTCGATGCGCTGCGGTTGCTGCGGCCGATGAATCTTTACGGCTGGAGCAAGCATCTGTTCGACATGGCGGTGGTCGACCGCGCCGCGCGCGGCGGGAAGATGCCGCCGCAATGGGCGGGTCTGAAATTCTTCAACGTGTTCGGGCCCAACGAATATCACAAGGGCACGATGATGAGCGTGCTGGCGCGGCGCTTTGCCGACATCAAGGCGGGCCGCTCCGTGCAACTGTTCAGGTCGCACCGCGACGGCATCGCCGACGGCGATCAGCGCCGCGATTTCATCTATGTCGATGACGTCGTGCGCGTGATGATGTGGCTGCTGGCGACGCCCAGGGTGTCCGGGCTCTACAATGTCGGGACCGGCGCGGCGCGCAGTTTCAGGGACATGATGCTCGCCGCCTACAACACATTGGGCACGGCCCCGAACATCCAGTACATCGACATGCCCGAGACAATTCGGGGCAGCTACCAGTATTTCACGGAAGCCGCGGTCGATCGCCTGCTTGCGGCGGGATATAATGGCGGGTTCACGGCGCTGGAGGACGCGGTCGACACTTACGTGAAGGGTTTCCTCGATCGCGCCGATCGCTTCCGCTGAGCGGTGCAGCATAGACGAGGCCAGATGTTCGATTTCGATGCTCTCGCACAGACGTTCGACCGGCAGACCGTGCTCTGCATCGGCGAT
>JAHCKB010000342.1 GCA_026125985.1 Bradyrhizobium sp. | reverse complement strand
CATATGCTCAGTCAATTGGCTGTCGACAACGGTATCACCCCGCGCGCCATCTTCCTCGCCATCGGCCCGAAGCTCAATCGCCGCGTCCAGGGCGTGTTCCGCGTCTATCAGGGCGAGCTCATCGACGCCGATCGCCAAGACACCGCCCGCGTCCCCTTCATCCCGCTGACGCTCGAAATCGTCATCGAGGCGATTGCCACGGCAGGCGCCACCGACCACGCCCGGGTATTGTGGGACCGCTATTGTGATTTCGAGAGAGTCTACCGCTTATTGCTGCAGCAGCTCACCGGGGATGCAGCCCGTGCGCCAGCGGACAAGCCGGTACAACAGCCGCCTGCTCCCCAGCTTCTTCCAACTCGCCGAGCGCTGGCTGCAACACAGGCACGACGGACGAGAGCCGCTTCATCGCGGACGCGCAGCAACGCCTCAATCACTAAGCAGGAGGCGGTATGATGGCAGCGAACGAACTCCTTACCGTCGAGGACCGTGTCCGCCTCCTTGTCCAGGCACTCGCGGACGACCGTGACGGCCCGCCCGTTGTCAAGTTATTCACCCCCGACGGCGCCGCGACTTGGCTCATCAGCGAGACGGATCCCGACGACGCTGACAGGCTCTATGGATTGTGCGACCTTGGCCTCGGCTTCCCCGAGCTCGGCTACGTCAGCCTCGCCGAAATCGTATCCGTCAGGGGGCGGCTCGGCCTCCCCGTCGAGCGCGACCTCCACTTCGTCGGCGACAAGCCGCTCTCCGCCTACGCCGAAGAGGCACGCAAGCAGGGACGGATCGTTGCTTAAAAAGCCACGATGCGCCCATCAATGGGATGATGAGCCCCGCTGCCAACCCGCTTTCATAAACCACTACGAATGCGCTGGCTGCGGGACGGCTTGGGACGACGCCTGGTCCGCCACCTGCGATGACGAGTGCCCCCGCTGCAGCCACGGCACCAGCCCGAGCCACTCCGAGGAGGTCGCCCCTTGCGCCTGCGATTACCTCGGCAGGTAGCTCGCAGTCGCAACCACAATACTTCCAACCACGAGAGAAGAATTCGAGACCAAGGCCATGGCAAGCAACCTGATCAACAGACCCCGTTCATGGAATGGCAACCCCTTGGCAGGCGAATGGCTCGTAACGGTCAAGATCGACGGTGTTCGCGCAATCTGGCACGACGGACTGGGTTGGCTCAGCCGGGCCGGAAGGCAGCTCTACAACATTCCACCATGGCAACAGGGCAACGCCCGCGATTGCGAGATATTCGTCGGAACTTTCCAAGACACCATCCGAGCGACCCGAACCAGGCTTACCAAGCAGGACACGCCCGCCATCCAACCGCAGCACATATACGGCCTCGACCAACTTGACGTGCGGCTCCATTGGGGCATGCTCAAGAACCCCTCCACCACCGACATCCTTGCCCAGCTCCAACATGCCAACGACCTCGGCCACGAGGGCGTTGTCTTTCGTCAGGCCGATCGCTGGATCAAGGTCAAGCCCGAGGAGACACATGACGTCGCCATCACCGGCTACGCTGAGGGCGAAGGCAAGCACCGCGGCCGGTTGGGATTCGTCACGACTGGCAATGGCGCCGTGGGCGCCGGTTTCACCGACAGGGAACGCGAGATTCTCTGGGCTGAAGCCGAGGCCGGCAGACTGGTCGGGCAGATTATCGAGGTCAACTGCATGCAATTCACACCGATGGGCCAATTTCGCCATCCGGTCTTCGTCCGCATGCGCCCTGACAAGCTTATTCCCTGAACGCGTTCATCCACCAGTGCTCCTGTCGTACTTGGCGGCGTTCCCACAACCGGGGAGAGAGTGGAGCTCAAGAGTTCTATAGCAACTGATCCAGCTTCTGACTATGACCAGACCTGCAGCGCTCAGGAGGAAGGGCGCCGACAGCATCTGTCTGAACCGTCATCGTCACTTTAGCTTCTTGAAGCCATTACAATTACGGCAAAACCAAAAATATGATCGCTGGCAAGACAGGAAAGAAGCGCGGACGCCCCAGCACCGGGCGCGATCCGTCCGTTACGATAAGGCTGCCGAGCGCATTGCTTGAGTGGATCGACAGCAAGGCCCGAGAGAATGACACGGGTCGCTCCGAGATGATCCGTCGCCTGATCGAAGAATCCCGGCTTGGTGTTCCGCAGGAGATTGGTCAAATCCGCACGGCCTATCATGAGGCCGGCCATGCGGTTGTCGCTCGTGTGCTTGGCATTCCCGTCACCATAGCAACCATCACCAAAGAGGGATCGTCTCTCGGGCATGTCGTGATTGGCGAGTCGGTTTGGGACCTGCATCGCAGGCTTTGCGGTGCGGGCACGGTGGCGAAAGATCGCGCCGTTCATGAAGCCACCGCATGGCGGGTCCACATAATGGTTATGATGGCCGGTCGCGCAGCCGAGACGACGCTCCTGGGCTTCCACCACGATGACAAGGGCAACCGTCAAGACAAGCACCACATCAAACGGCTCGCCAAAGTGCTGCCCGCGAGATCCCACGACGAGATTCTTGAAGAGCTTGAGATCAAGACAGAGACCATCGTGAAGGCCATGCCGAACTCGATTCGGCGGGTTGCCGAAGCCCTCAAGCGATCCAAGTCGCTGAACCAGAGTCGCATTGATCGGATCATCGCGGCGGCTGGGGAGAGTTGGACACAGCGTAAGCGCCGGGCTCGCTCTTAATTGAAAAGAACTCCTCTTCGCCCGCATACGTAGACGACCCGGAGGAGCCAAAGCGCCCTCGATGGCGGCTGATTGGTTGCGGCCATCGCTGGAAAGAGTCAGACGGAGGCAGGCCTGGATGGGTCGGGGCAACCACGTCTAACCGCCTGCCACCGGCGACCGCTCACATCGTCCCGACCTTCATTCACCAATGGCGATCCAGTCCAACCTGGCGCGATGCTGATGCATCATACGCGTAAAGATCGCCGCCGGCAGATTGAACACCATATGACGCTTCGTGCGATTCTTTCCAGAGCAGCGGCGAGGCACGCTGGCGTGGTGAGGAACTTTGGAAGCCCGTTGAGAGCTGATGAACCGCAACGTGCGAAATGTCGGGGAGCTTCCCGGAGGGGGGCTCCCCAATTTCGACCGGCATTCATCTCAGGCGACCGACGCTGACGCGTGACAGGGGACATCAATGACCGGCTCGGTAGGCATATTTTGGGGCATTCCGGCGCCCGGTGGTTCCTGGACAATGCTTGTAGACGCAACCTCGCTCGCCGAAGCCGAGCCTTATGGCGACTTCCTGACCCACCCTCGAGGCCACTACGAGGTCTGGACTCAATGGCAGAAGACGCGCACGGCTCCAGACGCCAACGGGTTCATTTTGCAGACAATCGCCGATCACGAATACGAGTTCTTCCCGCGCGGGCGCATCGTCTACAACACCGAGACGAGCGGCTTCATCCTGTATGCCGACCGCCGTCTCCAACAGGAGGCTACGATTGCGCGGATCGCCAGCGCGTTCGGGTTGGCGGCCGGCACATACACCGTCCGCTCTGACGAACATTACCGGAGCTAAGGTTCGCCCAGGAGCGCCCCTATGACCCGGACCTACGCCATCGGTGACATCCACGGTTGCCTTGACAAACTTATCGGGCTGATGGCGCTTTGCTACGCCGATGCCGGCAATCGGCCGACAAAGTTCATTTTCCTTGGCGACTACATCGACCGCGGCCCGAACAGCCAAGGTGTCGTCGAATTCCTGATGTCGTTCCAACAGGACCGGCCGGATGACGTCATTTGTCTAATGGGCAACCACGAGGACATGCTGCTTGCCGCCGTCGATGCGCCGGACTGGGAAGAAAGCTGGCTCCGCAACGGGGGCATCCAGACGCTCCAGAGCTACCGCGAGGCCACCGTAGCCAACATCCCTCAAGACCATATCAACTGGATTCGTAACCTCCCCAAAGTCCACGATGACGGCCTGCGCTTCTTCGTCCATGCCGGCATCCACCCGGACCGGCCTCTCAACCGCCAGGACGAACACGATCTCCTCTGGATCAGGGAGCCATTTCTTTCCTCAACCAAGGACTTCAGCCGCCTTGTCGTCCACGGCCATACCCCGCTCAAGACCGGCAAGCCGGATATTCGTCCTAACCGGCTCAATCTCGACACCGCCGCCGTCTATGGCGGACCGCTCACCTCCGCTGTGTTCGACAGCGCGAGTCCGGAAGCGATAGGCTTTCTGGGAGCGACTTAGATATCCGATCAAAAGCGGTCCTTAGGTCGGACTGCCGGGTGCCCGGCTAGTCTTTCTTTCTCTCTGGCTTGACCAATTCGAGGTGCGAAACGCCGAGAGCTTGGGAAAGCTCAAAAAGCGTAATGACAGTGGGGTTTCGCAACCCTCGTTCTAGACCGCTCAAATACTGTTGGCTCAGGCCCGACCGACGCTCTACCTCTTCCTGCGTCAGGCCCTTCTCCCGACGCAACCGCGCGAAATTTCGCCCGACCAGCTTGCGCATATCCATGCGCAACACGTGACAGTTTACATATTTTATTATCCGCCAGTCGCAAACTCGCAATTTTATTGCCGGTCGAATGAAAGCAGAGTCAGCGGACAGGCGCAGAGATCGCCATGAAGAACAGGTAGCGGCAACGACATGAACATACTCACGAGCCGGTGGTGGCCGTTCGGCCTGTTAGCAGCGGGAGCGCTGGTGCTGTGGGGGCTCGGTTATCGACCCAACGACAGCGGCGCCATCGGGTTCATGGCCCTGCTGATCATC
>JAHCKB010000341.1 GCA_026125985.1 Bradyrhizobium sp. | reverse complement strand
GCTCACCCTTGTCCTACTCCGCTGCCTGCTGCGCTACCGTCGGCTCGGTTCCCGCAACCGTCGCGCGGCGCATGTCGCGCGGCTGCGACTGGTCGTAGCGGCGTACACGATGGAGGGTCTGGCGATTGTCCCACATCACGAGGTCATGCAGCTTCCATTTGTGAACGTAGACGAACTCCGGCTGCGTGGCGTGCTCGGTGAGGTCACGCAGCAACAAGCGTCCTTCGGGCATGCTCATGCCCCTGACGACGCCGGCATGCGAGGAAAGATAAAGCGACTTGCGGCCGTGCGCGGGGTGGGTGCGCACCAGTCGCTGCAGCACCGGCTTGAACATTTCCTTTTCCTCGTCGGTATAGTCGAGGAAGCCGAGCGAGCCGCGCGAATACATCAGGGAATGTTCGCAGATCAGATCCTCGATCTCAGCCTTGGTCTCATCGTCGAGCGCGTCATAGGCCGCGCGCATATCGGCGAATTCCGTATTGCCGCCCTTGGGATTCACGACCCGCGCCGAGAGCAGCGAATATTTCGCCGGGATCGGACGGAACGAGCTGTCGGAATGCCACAGGCAATTGCCGAGATTGAAGAGATGGGCGCGGCTGTCGCGCGGCAAGGGCTTGCCGTCCTTGCCGAGATTGGAGACGTCGTTCAGTCCGGTCGTGAGCCGGTAGTCTTCCTTCTTCGTGATGTTGCCGCCGCGCGCGTTCTCGCGCTCGCCGAAATTCAGCGCGAAGGCGAGCTGCTGCTCGTCGGTGATATCCTGGTCGTGGAAAACCAGCACGGCGTATTTATCCATCGCCGCTTCGACCTCGCGCGCCTGTTCCCTGGTCAGGGGCTTGCGCAGATCCAGGCCGGAAACCTCGCCGACGAAATGCTTCTGCAACTGCCGGATCGCCAAGGTCATGGGGTCGCTCTCCCTGATGCGCTGTTTTTCAAGGAAAGCTACTCCCGAGCGGCACGAAGTCAACGCGGACCGGTCTGTCCGGACTGCATGGCCTCGTGCCCCGGACGCGGCGCAGCGCTCCTTTTGCAATGCACCGCCGAGCTGGTCCTGCTCAGGCGTTTCGCGCCATCAGCCCGCCGTCCACCGGAATGACGGCGCCGGTCAGGAACGAGGCCGCAGGCAGACACAGGCTTAACGTTATGTGCGCCACTTCTTCCGGATCGCCATAGCGGCCGAGCGCAGTGCGGCGCTTGGCGTAGATCGTCTTGTGCTCCTCAGAGATTCGTTCCGTGATTGCCGAGCGGATCGGGCCGGGGCAGATGCAGTTGACGGTGATGCCTTCGCGGCCGAGTTCGACCGCAAGCGAACGGGTCAGGCTGGTAACGCCGCCCTTGGCCGCTGAATAGGGGCTGTTCGTCGCGGTGGCTCCAAGCGCCTCGGTCGAGGCGATATTGACGATCCGCGGGCATTTCGACTTGCGGAGATAGGGCAGTGCGGCGCGGATGATGCGCGGATGCGCCGTCAGCATGACCGCCAAGGCCTTGGCCCATGCCTCGTCGTAATTGTCGGCATCGATCGGGGTGCGCAGCGACAGCCCGGCATTGTTGATGACGATATCGAGCGAACCGAAATGCGCGGCGACGTCGTCGATGACGGATTTGATCGCCTTGGCGTCTGCAACATCAAGCACCCAGGCTTTCGCCTTGCCGCCGTTGGAGGTGATCGCATCGGCGACGGCACGCGTGCCTTCGGCGGCGAGGTCGGTGACGGCGACATTGGCGCCTTCGTCCGCAAAGGCATGCGCGGTGGCGCGGCCCATGCCGCTTGCCGCGCCGGTGACGAGAACGGTCAGGCCTTTCACCGAGCGGGAGAGCTTCTTGACTTCGGGCATGAAAAACTCGCGAGGCGGAATTTGGTGAGGGTTCAGGTTGACAAGGCTGACACCGAACCGCAGACAGGTCAAACGCGCATGATCCGGGCCCGATGGGCCGCGGAGCGCAAAGCAGGCGCCGGTTTTTCCGACCAGGATCCCGCGAAAGCAAGAATGAGAAAATTCAGGGGAGGTCCGCGATGAATGAGCTGGATTTCAGCGGCAAGCATGTGCTCGTGGTCGGCGGCTCCAGTGGCATCGGCAACGGCATCGCGCAGGCCTTCCGCGCTCGGGGCGCCCGGGTGCATGTCTGCGGCACACGCGCCAGCGCCGCGGACTACTCGCCCGAGGACGGCTCCCGCCTCGAAGGGCTGAGTTATTCGCAACTCGATGTCAGCGATCCCTCTGCGGTCGAAAAATTCAAGCCGTCGTTCGACGCGCTCGACATTCTCGTGCTGGCGCAGGGTGCGGTGATCTACCGCCGTGGCGAATTCCAGATGGAGGGTTTTCGCAAGGTGATGGAAGTCAATCTGATGAGCCTGATGGCGTGCGCGACAAGGTTTCACGACATGCTGGCTGCAGCCAAAGGCTCGCTCATCATCGTCAGTTCGACGGCGGCCTACCACTCCACCATGGGCAATCCGGCTTACAACGCCTCGAAGACCGGTGCGATGGGCCTGACCCGCACGCTGGGCGAAGCCTGGGCGGAAGACGGCATCCGCGTCAACGGCATCGCGCCTGGACTGGTCGACACCAAGATGACCAAGGTGACGACGGCAAATCCAAAACGGCTGGAAGGCGCGTTGCAGCGGATTCCGCTCGGGCGGCTCGGAACGCCGGAGGACATGGCCGGCGCCGCGCTGTTCCTGGCCTCGCCGCTCTCCTCCTACATCGTCGGTCAGACCATCATCGTCGATGGCGGATTGATCCTTTAGGAAGGAACCCTTGTCCTTCTCGCCGGTTATTTCTCCCGAAACCTGAGGGAGTCATGCGATGGACAAGGATCGGATTACTGGAACAGCAAAGGATCTTGCCGGCAAGGTCGAAGGCGCGGCCGGCAACCTCGCGGGCGACGCTGGCATGCAGGCCTCCGGTCGTGCCCGCGAAGCGGCTGGCGTCGTGCAGAACCTCTATGGCCAGGCCAAGGATGCCGCACGCGAAGCCGGCGAAGCAGCTGCTAGCTACGCGAGGGATGCCGTCGAGAACAGTGGCGACACCATCCAGAGCGGCACCAGGGCAGTTGCCCGGACCGTGCGGGACTATCCGCTCGGCTCAGTCTTGATCGCCGGTGGAATCGGCTTTGCGCTGGCCGTCATGATGACGCGTCCGGCGCGCCGCGCGCCACCGCGGTGGCGCTACTACGGCTAGAGCATGATCCGGAGGAGTGCGAAGCGGCACTCGGGGCATCAGCTCAAAGCACGATGACGATTCGTCCCTATCTCATCGCGCTTTGGCTTATGGCCGGAACTAGCGTGGAGCATTCGCGGCCGAGCGGCCGACATTGGCCGGGGGGCGTGGCGCGCCGTTGCCGGCTGGGGGGCGCGATTGCGCAGGCGGCGGCGCCGTCTGACGGGGTGCGGAATTGCCGAAGCCGAACAGTTCACGCAGCGACGGAAAGTTGTTTTGCGCGGGTCTCGGCGGTGGCGGCGGCTGCCTCTGCTGCTGCGGCGGAGCCGGAGCGGGATGCGCCAGCCCGGGCTGACCGGGGTGTTGGGCCGGTTGCGGGCGCTGCTGCTGCACCGGCTGAGCACGTTGCGGCGGAGTTGCGGGCGCCACGACGACCGTGCCGTCGGGCGCAACACTTGCCACCGGAGAATCGCCCCTGGCCTGTTCGCGGCCGACCTCACGGCGGGGCCAGACGAAATCATCGGCGCGCCCGGCAGGCGGGGCCAGTGCTTCGCCCTTGACCAGGGCTCGCGCCGCCAGTCCGTCGACCGGCGCCGGCCTCGAGCCGGGGCCACCCAGCAACTGATCATTGTTGATCGAGGCTGCCACCAGCGGGATGATCGGACCGGCCATCGGGCGCGGCGCCGGCTGGCCGGGCACAACATTGAGATCCGGTGTCGCCGGCTCGCTCGGAAGCGCGACCGGGCCGGAGCGGCTCGCGAGCAAGCGGCTGATCTCGCGGTCGACATAGTGTGCGAGCTTTCGCGCGCCGGCTTTCGTGAAGTAGACGCCGTCATACGAGCGCAGGGTACGCGGCTGGCCTTCGAAGTCAGGCCCCTTGGTCAGGAAGCGGCCGGCCTCGTCGACGAAGCCGTCCCAGACATCGACATAGGTGATGCCTGCCTTGCCCGCTTCGTCGCGATAAAGCGCATTGAGGAACAGCATGTCGGAGATGCCCCTGGAGCCGCGGATGGCAGGGAGCCCCACCCACAGCACGGGCACGCCTTTCGACTTCAGGACCGCGATCAGTTCCTCGATCTTCTTGGTGTAGAGTTCGACCCAGCGCTCGTCGCGGAATTCGTAAAGGCTGTTCTTGGTGCGCGTGGTCTTCTCCGGCGCGATGATCGACGGTGGATCGGCGTTGTCGGCATTATCGGACTCTTCGTCGTCCGGCTTGTCGTCGGACTTCGCGGCGGTATCCGGGTTTTCTGCGTCCGTCTTTGCCGAGGTGCCGGGCTTCGGGGCGCGCTTGGCATCCTTACGCGAGTCCTTCTTGTTCTTCTCGGCAGACTTGTCGGATTTCTCGCTCGCGGACTCGCGGATCGCGGCGCGGTCGTTGAGGCCGAGCATCACGACGAAAGCGGTCGCACGCTCGTTCGCGACGATATTCGCCGCCTCCTTCTGCCAGTTGTAGAAGTCTTCGCGCACTAGACCGGAGGAAGAGCGCGTCTTCTTGATGATCGCGATTTCCGGCCGCTCGGAGAAGAAGGTTTCCGCAAGACCCTGCGCGAGCTGGTCGGCAAGCGTGTCGCCGATCACGACGACG
>JAHCKB010000340.1 GCA_026125985.1 Bradyrhizobium sp. | reverse complement strand
CGATGAGCACAACGGTCTTGACCTGGATGATGTTCGAGCGCCGAAAGGCAACGAGAACAATCGAATGCTTAAATTCCATGGCGATGAGCAGCGTCATGATCATGCCGAACAGCGCCTGAAACACGTCGTGTTCCAGCGGATCGATCGCGCCGCTGAGCAACAGCGGCACGACGCGGACGATCAACTGCACGAGCGCCAGGGCGATGACCACCGAGATCACGAGACTCAGGACGATCGCCACGATCTGCTCGAAGCGCTCGTAAACGGACATGATCGGCCAGTGCTTGCGTGTTTCCGCGAAGAATTTCCGCGATGGGTGGTGCCGGCTTTCCATTTTCTCCTCCGTGCTCAGGCGAGCGATCCGACGATGCGCCCCACTGTCGCGACGGCCGACTCGACCTGCGGCGACCATGGCAGGCCATAATTGAGGCGCAGGCAGTTCTGGAACTTGCGTTGCGGCGAGAAGATGGGCCCCGGCGCGACCGTGATTTTCTGTCGGGTGGCGAGCCTGTGGACTTCCAGCGCGCTCACCCGCTCGGGCATCTCCAGCCAGAGAAAATACCCGCCTTCGGGCCTGGTCACGCGGGTTGCAGCAGGGAAACAACGCGCGATTGCCTGGAGCATCGGGCTCTGCTGGCTCTCGAATGCCCTGCGCAGACGGCGCAGGTGATAGTTGAACCCCCCGTGCTTCAGGAACTCCACGATCGCCGCTTGCGCCGGCACACTGGTGGCTATCGTCGTCATCGCCTTCGCGCGCTCCACCGGCCTGGCGTAGCGGCCCGGCGCGGCCCACCCGACGCGGTATCCGGGCGCGAGACTCTTCGAGAACGACGAGCAGTGCAGCACGTGCCCGGCGCGGTCGAACGCCTTCGCGGGCCTGGGGCGGTCCGCTCCGAAATAGAGTTCGCCGTAGACGTCGTCCTCGATGAGCGGAATATCGCGCTCGGCAAGCAATTTCACCACCTCGCGCTTCTCGTCATCGGGCATGAGGCAGCCGAGCGGGTTCTCGAAGTTTGTCATGAGCCACACGGCCTTGATCGGATGCCGGTCGAGCGCTTCAGCCAGCGCCGAGGCACTGATCCCGTCGCGCGGATGCGTGGGGACCTCCACCGCCTTCAATCCCAGTCTCTCCAGCGCCTCCAGCACGACGTAGAAAGTGGGGCACTGGATCGCCACTGCGTCTCCAGGCCGCGTCACGGCCTGCAGGCACAGATTGAGCCCCTCCAGGGCGCCCGTCGTGATGACGATTTCCTCGACGGGAACGTTGCATCCGGTCTCCAGGTAACGGCGTGCGATCAGGCGCCTCAAGTCCGCGTTGCCGGGCACCAGGTGCTCGTAGATCGACTGGGGATCCAGGCGGGACGCGGCGGAATTCAGCGCACGGGCGAGCTTGCGCAGAGGAAACAGGCCGGGAGCGGGAAACGCCGAGCCGAGCGGCACGAAATCGTGCCTGCCCGCGGTGTCGATCAGCTCGAATACCAGGTCGCGGACGTCAATTGCCGTGGACGTGCCGGAGGGCCGGGACATCGGACACTGCTGCATCGGCCTCCCGCCCAGGTGCGCGCTTACGTAGTGGCCGGAGCGGGAGCGGGCATGGATCTCGCCGCGATCCTCGAACAACTTGTAAGCCTGCGTTACGGTCGCCGGGCTGACGCGGTGACTGCGGCATGCGGACCTGATGGAAGGCAGGCGCTCGCCGGGCCGCAGGATCCCTCCCCGGATCCGGCCGGATATGTCCTCGGCAAGCTGGTGGTAGCGCGTCATGACGGACCGGCGCCCCCTGCGCGCGGCAACCACTCGGCCATTGTCTGCCCAATCTGTACCTATCGCCAGTCGGGTCAACTGACCCGCCTTTCCGGGTCTGCTACTGTCGCCGAGCCGCCCTGCTGTCCCTACTCCTTGCCCTCCCGAACCCCAGATTGGGACCTTAGGCGCCGCTTCGAGGCGGCGCGCACGCAGACAAGCGGGTGCGGACATGACGGAAGAACTGAAGCCATCGACTGAAGCCCAGCTCGACGAGTTGCGCGATCGCGTGCGAGCCATTGCAACGACGCTACCAGACGTTGTCTTCTCGATCGCCGTTCCGTCGCACAAGATCAACTACGTCAGCCCCGCAGCTGAGGCCGTTTTTGGCAAGACGGATGAGCAGATATCGAGGGGCTTCTCGGAGTGGAGCGATCTGCTCCACCCTGACGATCGCAGCCGCGTGCTGGAAGAGTGGGATCGGGCGACGCACGGGGCGCCGTTCGAAACCGAGTATCGGATCGTCACGCCGCACGGCGCCGTGCGGTGGATACAGACCAAGGGCCGGTGTGCTACCGACGAGGGCGGCGCTGTAGTGCGCATCGACGGCATGGCGCGCGACGTGACCGAAAGGCGCGAGCAGGAAGAAAGGATCGCGCATCTCACCCGCATCCGGTCGGTCCTGAGCGGAATCAATTCCATCACGGTGCGGGTGCGCGAGCGCGAGGAGCTGCTGCGAGAAGCCTGCCGCATCGCCGTCGAGCAGGGCGGCTTCGGCATGGTATGGATCGGGCTGCTCGATGCGGACGGGCGGGATGTGAAGGTCGCCGCCCACCACGGATTCGCTCCGGACGTTCCCGGCGAATTGCAACTGCCCGTCGGCAACGTCACCGACATCCGGAACAGAGCCGGCTGCCGGGCGATCCTCGACGGGATACCGATCGTCGACAACGATCTCGCCGAAGTCTCCCCGGACAACCCGCTGCGGCGGCTCGCAGTAGGGCGGGGATATCGCTCCGTGATCGCGCTGCCGCTCATCGCGGCCGGCGCGACCACGGGCGTGATGATCATGTATGCAAGAGAGGTCGGTTTCTTCAACGCGGATGAAGTCAAGCTCCTTTCCGATCTGGCCGGAGACATCTCGCTGGCGCTGGAGCACATCGGTCACGAGGAACGGCTGAAGTATCTCGCGAACTATGACCCGCTGACCGGTCTTCCGAACCGGGCGCTGATGCACGAAAGGCTGACGCAACGCCTTGCTGCGGCCCGGCAGAAGCAGGCGCACACGGCGGTCGCCGTGGCCGACATCAAGCGCTTTCGCCTGGTGAACGAGACGTTCGGGCGGCACGCGGGGGACGAGGTGCTGCGCGAACTCGCCCAGCGTCTGCGCACCCACAGCCCGGAACCGCTTGACCTCGCGCGGGTCTCGCCGGATACGTTCGCGCTGGTTCTCACCGATACCCGGGATGCCGCGGATATCGCGACGAGGCTCGAACGCTGCCTCGGCGGGGCTCTTGCCGCGCCGTTCCTGATCGACGGCAAGGAAATCAGGATAGCCATGACCACGGGAGTGGCGGTGTTCCCCCCGGACGGCAACGATGCAGACGTGCTGTTCCGCAACGCCGAAGCGGCACTCAAGCGGGCTAAGAAGGCAGGCGATCGCATCCTGTTCTATCACCCGGAGATGAACGCCCGGGTTGCGGAGACGCTCATCCTGGAGAACCGGCTGCGCCAGGCTATCGAGGAAGAGCAGTTCGTGCTGCACTACCAGCCGAAGATCAGCGCGGTCAGCGGCCGCATCACCGGGCTGGAGGCGCTGATCCGCTGGCTCGACCCGGTTGCCGGTGTCGTACCGCCCGGGAAGTTCATACCCATCCTGGAGGAAACCGGGATGATCCTCGACGTCGGCGCCTGGGCGATTCGCAAGGCATTGACCGAGTCGCGCAACTGGAGACTGACGCACGGCGGCCCGCTGCGTATCGCCGTCAACGTATCCGCGATCCAGTTGAGGCAGCGCGACTTCGTCGATACCGTAAAGCGCTCCATCGACGGCCTGGGCATCGCCGCGGCCCACCTCGATCTCGAGCTGACGGAAAGCATGGTCATGGAAGGCATCGAGGAGAACGTGCAAAAGGTCCAGGCGGTCCGCGACATGGGCGTCAACGTGGCGGTGGACGACTTCGGCACCGGCTATTCGTCCCTCGCCTATCTGGCGAAGCTGCCGGTGAATGCCCTGAAGATCGACCGCACCTTCGTCGACACCATGACGCGCAACCCCCACAGCATGACGCTCGTGTCCACGATCATCTCCCTGGCCCACGCGCTAGACCTGAAGGTGATTGCGGAAGGCGTGGAGTCCGAGGAACAGGCCAAGTTGCTGCGCCTGCTGAAGTGCGACGAGCTGCAGGGTTACCTCATCAGCAAACCGCTTGCCCCCGGCGAGATCCAGGACTTCCTCATAAGCGCTGGGACGCAGGCGGACCGGCGGAGCGCATGAAAGCCATGGGGCAACCTCTAGTGAGTCTCGACAGCCCGCCTCGAGGGACCTGGAGAGCGGCTAGTGCGCTCTAACGGCAGAGCTCAGCGGCAAAGGCAAGCTGGCGCGCCATGTGCGCATGCAGATGGCGTGACAGCTTGCCTTTGTCCGCCTGGAGCGAGTTGTTATGCGTCATTGCGCATTCGACTACTGAGCTCTTGCTCCAAATCCTCGAGGTCCGCGTATCCTTCAATGCGCACATCACCACCGCCAGGGCCGATGTTTACGACAAGAGCTGCCAACCGGCCCTCGACTGACTCGCGAGCGCGCACGGTCAGGTCCCGCCATGGCACCACGATTGCATCGTGATGCGCACTACGAAAGCGTAGTCCCGTTTCACCAACTTCAATACTAGATGACGCATCCCGAGCATCGCGTCCTCGAAGTCCATACAGGTCGGCACCCAGAAAAAGACAAGCCACTAATAGGGCTGCTATGACGGGCCAACTTTGGTTCGCGACGGCAACCGCCAGCAACACAGCGACAACGGCGATTTCTCCGGCAAGCCGTAAATGAACGCGACGATTGCGGACTGCGAG